>JAYULG010000308.1:0-2692 GCA_043763755.1 Akkermansiaceae bacterium
TCAAGTCTCCACACATGGGACGAGAGCATCGTGCCCTCAGTGACGGATCTGAGGTCGATCTTAGGTGCGGCTTGGATCGGTTGATCATGGAGAGTGGTCAGCAATTCGGCAAATTCCCGCCAACATGGGCCAAGCTTGGCATCGTAGTCCGTGGCGGGCAAAGTGACGGTGCGGATTTGGATGTCTTTGAGGGTCGCGGTTTCCGTCCAATCGAAAAACAGCGACGCTTCGAGGCCACCAACTTTTTGTTTGAGAGTGAAAATGCCGTTGAGGCCGGTGCGCCCGATGAGATTATCGGGAAGGGTGCTGAGGACAAATTTCGAGGCTTGGAGTTTGGCTAGGACTTGCTTGTGGGTGTCACCAAATTCCAGCGTATCGAAAACTGCCTTGGTATCAGGTGCATCTTGCGGCTGGGAGAGTGGGTGGTGAAGCTCAAGCCACTTTTTGTCATCAGCGTGAAGTTGCATGAGGGCGATGGTGGTCTCTGCACCACTGGTAACGCGGATGGTGATGGAGGTGTTTTCGCGTTTTACGAATTCTCCTTCGATGGTGCGACTGCCATCCGCGCTCTGCCATGGGCGGGCATGGGCGGCGGTGAGTGATAGGGCGAGGAGGATGCTGGCGAGTTTCAACTGAGTATTAGGTGCAGTTTGCAGTCTAGACAGCGGGCAGGCTAGTGAAGAGTTTCACAGAGTCAAGGTTGGGAGGTAAGGGGAATTTTCTTGCGGGCGAGTCTGATTTACAGAGTGTGGCGCGGACGATGTTAATGAATCCTGGAGTTTATGCAGTGGCGCTGGCGGCTGCATTTTGCATTGGGTTCTCGAAAGCAGGTTTCAGCGGATTTTCGATGGTTTCTGTGGTGCTATTTGCTGAAATCTATGGCGCAAAGGCATCGGTTGGCTTGGCGTTACCGCTACTGATAGCGGCGGATTTAATGGCATATCCCGCCTTTATCAAATACGGATCGTGGCGACCTGTGTGGAAGTTGTTAGGCCCAGCGCTGGTGGGTTTGGGGTTGGGGTGGTGGATGTTGGCGCGGATTTCAAACGAGGACGCGCGGCGGGTGATAGGAGTCTGCGTGTTGGCGATGGTGCTCTTGCAGGCGCTGAGGAGACAGAAGCCGCAATTTTTTGATCAACTTGCACAATCACGGGGATTCGGAATGAGCGCTGGGGTGATGGGTGGATTTTCGACGATGTTGGCCAACGCTGCGGGTCCCGTGATTCAACTGTATCTGATGGCCCAGAAAATTCCTAAAATGGAGTTGATCGGGATTGGTGCGCGATTTTTTCTACTCATCAATCTCATCAAAGTGCCGCTGAACGGGCGCTTAGCATTGATCAATCCTGAGAGTCTGATGGACAACGCGAAGTTGTTGCCCGGGGTGGTTTTAGGGATTTGTGGCGGGAAATGGTTGATCTCGCGGGTGCCGCAAGTGGTATTTGAGTGGATGGTGGTGGCGTTCTCGTTGGTGGCAGGCCTGCGACTTATTTTCGGGTGATTTTAAAATCGCCGGAACTGGGGAAGGGAGCTACAGACTTCCATGGGATGGTCCTTGTCATGCGCATAGTTATACATTTGTGGATTTTCAACCTGCTGATGGGATATGGAATGGCGCAAGACACGACATGGGATGTGCGGTTTGCGCGGATGTTTTCCCAACGTCTCAGAGAGATCGGCAAAGAAGTGGAGCTAAACAAACCGCAGCTAGCAGGTTTACCCAATATTCCGATCGATGACCAAGGCGGGACAGGTGGATTTGCGAGTATTCACACCTCGCAAGTGCCCAAAGACGGTGAGCGGTTTGCAGTGGAAATCATGTGGAGTGCGCCATCACGGGTGGACAGTCTAGCCCTTGTGCCAGCGCGGCGCTATGACGAAAAGGGACTGGAGGCAGCATACGGGCTGCCGGAGGATTTCAGCGTCGAGCTGATTGATGAAAAGGGCAATGTGCTCGCAATGGTGGCTACGGAGCGTAATAGCGGAGATAGTCCCGTGCTTAAAGGTCATCCATTTTTCTACCGATTGGAGGTGGCCATGGAAGCGGCAGGGCTACGGATTTCCGCCAAGCGTCTGCAGGTAAACCGCGAAGATGGAGAAAATTTCGTGCACGCATGGGCGGAAGTTTTCGTTTTCGGCGGAGATAGAGAAATGGCGCATGGAGCAAAAGTTACCTCCATCGGCGGGTCTGCGCCCTCAGCTCCATGGCTTTGGAAACCGGAGTTTCTAGTCGATGGGCAAACTCCACTGGGGCTGCCTGAACTTCCCGTGAAGGATTTTCAAAACGTGGGATGGCTATCTGAAGGGCGGCAAAGCGCGACGGAAGCGGTGACTCTTAATTTGGACTTTGGCCAAAATGTGACGCTTACCGCATTGCGCCTCTTGCCAGCGCAAAGACCTACTTCGGATCTCCCAAGTGGCTTCGGATTTCCGCGGAAAATCGCTGTTTCTATTTCACCGACGCAGGATGACACGGCATGGCAGGTGATCGCAGAAGGGGAGTTTCGCAATCCCGGCCATAATCCGGTGCTGATCCCGCTGAAGGGGCACTCGGGGAGCCGATTACGGATCGAAGTGAAGGAATCATGGAAGGTCTTCGAAAATTACCCGGCGTTTTTAGCATTTTCAGAAATCGAGGCATTGAGTGGAGATCAAAATGCAGCGTTGGGGAAAATTTTTCGTTCGCCTGATG
>JAYULG010000309.1:0-9495 GCA_043763755.1 Akkermansiaceae bacterium
GTAAGCACGCTGCCAGTAATCACCAATGTGAAGGCTACGGCACCCACTCAATTCACTCTCACATTCACGAGCCAACCGGGTAATAGTTACGGAATCTACCGCAGCATAAACCTGATTGACTTCCCACTGATCGCCACTGTTCCGGCCACAGCCATCACCACCACTTACACCCGGAACCAAGCATTGATTGGCAAGGAATTCTTCCGAGTCGCAGACCTTGGGCCAACACCTGCTCCGTAAGCCGCGCAGCGCAACATTCAAAAGACTAAAAACGAAGCCTCCCTCATTTCGAGGGAGGCTTTTTCGTTTCAATGAAGTATGCTCACGGCACTTTGCGCAAGACTTCCACTTTCACGGGAGCCACGCCTCTGCTGGCAAAGCCAAGCCGCTCTGCAGAACCGATGGAGACATCGATGATACGCCCGCGGATGAATGGGCCACGATCATTGATGGTCACGACCTCAGATTTGCCGTTTCGTTGATTCGTGACACGAACCTTGGTTCCCATGGGAAGGGTCTTGTGTGCTGCGGTGAAGCCTTTGTTGGTGAAACGCTGGCCGCTAGCGGTTTTGGTGCCGCCGTTCGTGGAGACGGAATACCATGAGGCTTCTCCGTGCTGCACTGCTTTCACCGCGTATTGCGGGTCCAGCGGGGCGGATTGAGGTTTGGTATTTGCATTCCCAGTCGTCGCGCAACTGGGAACAAGGAGGACGCTGGCAAGTGCCAGGGCCACGGATTTTAGGTTCCGGGTCGTTTTCATCGTTTTGCTGCCCCGGGTTGGGGCAGGGCGGAAATAGGAACCCTGTTCCAATTCGGCAAGACAAAAGTGCGACACCGTTTGAATCGTGAAATCCTTATGAAACCGGGACAAAATTTGGCTTTTATTAAGATCAATTAAGCGAAATTTAAAAACTTTTTGCCGTGCACGAACAAAATTGAACAGTTTCGTTCAAAAATTTTTCATAAAAAGTGAATATTTAAGGCATCTTTACATTTTTTTATTCACATCGGCCCAACAGTTGCTAATTCAATGACATGCTTAAGCAATCGAAAGGATTAAAAAACAGCCGCTTTGTAGGGGCTGATCTTGATTTTGTGGCTTCGGTTTTGGCACCGAGTGAGCAGCGCTTGCATTTGGAAAAACTTTGGGAAGATCGGGATGCGCAGCGTGATATTTTGGATTTAAAGGAAGTTTTCCGAGGATTGCTTAATTCTCAAGCGGCGGTCCAAGTCTCGCCGCACTTTTATTTTTACGTTCTGGTGCGGCACGCCTTCATGGATGCGCAGTTGCATGATGCAGATTTGGCGGATTACGTTTCAGGTGTGATTGCAAAAAGCATTCATTCTGAGGCCAGTGATCCTCTGCACAACTTGGCGAGTGGATTCACTTGCGCCTCGGACTTTCTCGCTGTGATTTCTTCCGCAAAAGGGCGGATGCGCTACCATCTGCAAGTGGCGGCGGGCAATCAATTTTTGATTCTGACAGGACTTTATCCGGGTTTCCTCAGAGCGCGGAGTGAAAGACGCGGCGGGCCTGGACTTGAGTTCTACGAATCGTTTGCTAGGCGATCCTACCAAGGCGCGGCGGGAAATTCTCACGCTGGCGGTAGGGTTTCTCGGAACCTGCTAGGCAGTCTTGCGGAATCGATGCCCATGGCGCGGCAGGCGCTCAATCGAGTGGCGGACGAGTTTGTGTTTTTGGGCGAGTGAGTGTGGGTCAGGCTTTCGGCTGATTGGGGTCGTAGAAAATCCGGATGTCAGCCTTGTCGGTGCCGAGCAGTTGCTGGGCGCGTTTGAGCGCAGAGCGGGTGGAAAGATTGGGGTTTTGCACGTTGGTGAGGAAGAGATTGCTTTCGCCATCACGGCGCTCGCAGCCATTTTGCAAGGTGAGCAGCACGCCGGACTTCTTGAGCACGCGATAGACCTCACGGCTGGCACCGGAGACGAGCAGGTGCAGATTTCTGCTACGCATGAAAAGAATGAGATCCTCCAGTGCCATCACGCTCGTCGCATCAAGATGGCGCGCGTTTTTGAGGCGGAGGATGATCACTTGGATGGCGGGATCCGATGCGGTGCGCTGGATCTGGGTGCGAAATAGCTCAGCCGCACCGAAGAATAAATCTCCCTCCACGTGGACGATGGAGATGGCGGGAATGGGCCGTTGGCGTTTTTCCCCCATTTCGCGGAGTTCGCCGGCATCATTGAAATCATACTCGATCAAATGTGGGTGGCTAGCCTTGCGCAGGAATAGCGTGATAGAAATGGCCACGCCGATGAAAATAGCCACATGTAGCGGGGCAAGGAGGGTGGCCAAAAAGGTGATGATCAGCACTGCGGCGTCATCTGCGGTGGAGCGCAGGCAAATTTTCAGATTGCGCAGATTAAACAGTGAAAACGAGAGTGCGATGACAAGGGCCGCGAGCGCAGACTTAGGCACGTAATCAATGAGCGGCACGCCCCAGCCCACGGATGAGGCGATGAGCACCGCGAATGCCATCGTGTAAATTCCGGATAATAAAGAAGCGAAGCGAGTGAGGGCGCCAGACTCGTGATTGAGCAATGAGCGGGTGAGCGAGCCAGAGGCGGGCATCCCACCAGCGATGGCGCTGGCGAGATTTGACATGCCGACGGCTAACATATCTTGATTCATATCTGTCCGATCACCCGTCTTGGAGGCAAGCGTCTTTGCCATCAGTGTATTTTCCAGTGATGCGAGGAATGCCAAGGCAAAGGCAATGCTCAGCAAGACGGAAATGTCCGAAAATATTTCTGGCCGGAGCAGGGAAGGGAACTTAGGCATCAGCTCACTCATCCGAAATGTAACAAATGTCTTCACGCCAGCAAAGGGGCCGATTTGTGCCTGAATCAAGCCGCCAAAGATCGCGGAGGCGATCAACAAGGAGATCGCAAATGCAGGCCACGTGGGACGCACTTTTTGGAAAAGTAAATAGATACACCATGTCGCCAGACCGATGCCAAGCGTCACCCAGTTTGCTTGCGGTATTGCCTGAACGAGGCCGATGATGAGGCCTACAAAAGTGGATGATGCGTCTCGACTCACGGCCGCCTCCACGCCCAGCAGAGGTTTTAGCTGATTGGCGATGATCAACACTGCCGCGCCTGAGATGTAGCCCACTAGCACACTCCGCGAGACGTATTGCAAAAGATCTGCCACTCGCAGAAAGGCGCCTGCCGCTGCAATCAGGCCCACCATCAGCACCAATAATGGGATCAGCTCGTTGTAGCGGCCAATTAACTCAGGATTCACTGAAAAAAAGCTGAAAAGCATGAAGGCAGTGGCATTGGTGGGCCCGAGCATCGTATGCCGTGAGCCCGCAAAAAGCGGTGCCACGAATGCGGCTACGGCCGTGCAAATGATGCCAAAGACCACTGGTAAGCCTGCGATGGCAGAAAATGCGATCGCCTGCGCTAATGCGAGTAAAGTAACATTCGCGGCGGCCCGCCCGTCTTGGCGAAATTTGAAAAACGAATATCCCAGCAGATCTTTCCACCATGGTGCCAGAGAAACATGTTCCGCCGCAAAAAAGCCGCCCACATCGCGAGTGGCTTTACGCAGCGAGCGGAAAAATTTCATGGAAGTGGCACCACGCTATTTGAAACGCGCCCTACGGAAAAGGAATAAACCTAACAAAACGCAAACCACATTCGGCGCCCAGAGAGTTGCAGTGGCGGCAAGATCAGAATTAAATTCCTCCGCCATCGTGGTGCATAGAAAATACAATCCGCCGATGATCAGGCTCATGATCAAGCCTCCAGAGGTTTCCTTTCTGCGGGCATTCAGGCCCAGCGGCACTGCGATGAAAGCGAATGCGAGACAGGCCATGGAAAATGAATATCGTTTGGTGATTTCAGCTCTGAGTCCGATTTTTCTATTGCCGCTCAGCTCATCTGAGGAGGCGATCTCCTCGCGGATTTCTTGGTTGGACATCGCGCTTTTGCGCAGCCGCTTGCTACGTGGATTTTTTAAATCAATAAGCAAGGGTTCCGCTTCACTGGCAAAAACGGTCTCGATTTTTCCCTTTTCATCGCGCGTTTCAAAGTATGCATCTACGAGTTTGATTCTTAGCTGGCTGTTCGCCTCATCTACCGTGAGAGAGGCCTGACCGGCATGGACATAAGTGACGGCAGGACTACCGGCTGAATTGAGGGATACCTGATAGAAATTAAATCCTTTAAGCCATTCCCCGGATTTCCCTTCGATCATCACTTTGAGCGTATCATTGCCATTGCCCTTGAAATTTCCCTGGACGATCCCTGGCTTCAGTAGCGACTCTGGGTTGCGAGAAGCTTGCTCATAAAGAAGCTGCACCGAGGTGGCCTTCGAGTGCGGGACGACGTTGAGATTGAGCCATAGACTCGCGAGGGATAGCAGTGCTCCGATGACGAATACGGGTAGAGATAAGCGAACTAAACTCACACCCGCCACCCGGAAGCTGGTGATTTCATGGTTTGACGATAGTTTTCCAAATACCAGCAACACCGCCGAGAGAAATCCCCATGGCACCGTGTACATCAGGGAAAGTGGCAACACAGAAATCACAAAACGCAACACCAACTCCAAGGGTGCTTTCTGCTCCACTAAGAGCGGGCGAATTTGTTTAAAAAGATTCCCGAGTAGTAGAACGACTCCCAGAATCATCACCGCGTAAAGCGTGCCCAGCAGCACTTGTTTTCCAATATACCGGTCTGAAATTCGCATTCGGGTGGTGCGAGTCTGCTAGGATGCGCGGCGGCTGTCCAGAAAAGAGACCATCCGCCCGCGCTTCCATTATCTTTGCGCTGTTTTCAACGGTAGATCCGTGGAATACAATCCTGCCATGCGGAAGGAACACGATCCAGACGAGCCGAAGATCTATTTTTTGCCAAACTTGATGACGGCGTGCAATCTTGCCTGTGGCTTCTTCGCGGTGCTAATGATTTTCCGTGGGTTGGTAGAGGTGGGTAATATCAAGCTTCCGCCTAAGGAATACTATGAGCAGGTGAAGCATTACTACGAGTATGCCATCCTCTTGATTTTCGGCTCGTGCTTGTTTGATTTGCTCGATGGTCGGCTGGCCCGGCTCGGTGGGCAAGAGTCACCGTTCGGCCAAGAGTTTGATTCGCTAGCAGACATTATTTCATTCGGCATGGCACCTGCGATGCTGCTCTCCAAGGCGGTGTTATTTCCGTTAGGGAACATCGGCTGGGGCATCGCGCTGCTTTATCTAATCTGCGGTGCCATGCGGTTGGCACGTTTCAATTGCCTCGCAAATATGCCGAAAAAACCCGGGGACTCGGGTGATTTCCGCGGGCTACCCATCCCCATGGCGGCGGGATTCATCGCTTCACTCACGTTTTTACTCATCGATCTCTACCAGAATGATCACGAGCTAGGCGCATGGAAATTCATTCTCGCGGGTGCCATGTTAGGCATCTCGTTGTTGATGATCAGCGATGTTCGCTACCCGAGTTTTAAAAAGGTGGGATGGAGCACTCGCGGGACGCTGGGTGCGATCGTCATCGCTGTGCTCATTCTGTTTTTCACCGTGCAGCACCTCTATGTGATGCCCGTCGTTTTGTTCAGTGTTTATTTGTTGTATGGCTTGCTTGTGAGGCCATGGATTTCTCAGCGGCTGCGCAAGGAAATCGAAGTTGAAATTGAAGAGGAGCCAGATGATATAGCGGGAAAAGACTCATAACTGATGACTGAAAAAGCAAAGCGCTCCACTTGGTTCACTGTCATATTAGTATTACTTCCGGTCTGGTTGATCGCCTCTGGGGCAGGTGCTCTTTGGTATTACTTTCGCTTGGAAAAAAAAGAAGCACTCGTCGAGCAACAGCGATTTTCGCGGGCCGTATCGGTGCCATTATTGGCTGATGATCTCCGCAAAATCGTGGAGGTGATCGGCGAGAGAAATGGCTCATCGGAAAGCGCAGCGGTGAATTTATCGAGGGCCACTTCGATGGTGGAAGGCCTGCTAGGTCCATCAAATACGGGCTACTCCATCAAGCGCATCCCGGGGCCAAGCAAGTGGCCATTGCTCCAAGTGAGTGTGCTCGGGCGCGATCCAAAAGCTCCTGCCACTTGGGTAGTCAGCTCATACGATAGCCCTTCTGCCTCGCGCGGTGTGGAGGCGAATGCTACTGGCCTCGCTGCCACGCTTGCTGCCGCACAAGCTCTCGCCAATGCGGACTTTGCTGGCGCGATCCATTTTTTACTCCTGCCACATGCGAATGATGCCGCAGGGCCGCTGCGCGAAACCGCAGAAAAAGTCTCGGAGCTGCTAAAATTTGGCGCACTCAAAGCGGTATTTTACGTCGAGGCCATGGGCGTGGGTGACACACTGTGGCTCAGCTCTCAAGATTCCTCCGCCGTGCCTCTGGAGTGGGTAACAGGACTAGGAGAAATCCACGGCGCGGAGGAGTGGGGTTTTACCTACCTCCTCGCTCAGGTAAATTTACCTGCCGTGCGGGTATCCACTCGCCGCAGCGTGAAACCCCTTGAAAACGAGGAGCGGCTGCCTTTTGCCCCCACCGTAGCGGCCTCCACTGGGCGTCTCATCGAGTTGATCCGCCGCTGCGCCGCTGCTCCCGATAAAGGCGAGCGATAGATTCTCTGTTGCGCAATTCCAGAAGCAGTTCAAACTCACCCACACCACTTCCGCAGCACCCCGCTCCACATTCATGCGATCCTCTGACCTTGATCCTACCTTTATTTCCCATGCCCCGGGGTATTGGCCTGACACTGCAACAAAAGACTGGAGTGACCACCGCTGGCAACTCCGCAACCGCATCGATTCCCTCGCCGATCTCGATGCCCGCCTAAATCTCACCGATGATGAGCGGGCCGGTGTCCTCCTTGCGGGCACCAAGCTGGCAATGGCCATTACACCGCATTTTTTCAATCTCATCGACCGTGATGACCCGGCCTGCCCGATTCGCCGCCAAGTGATCCCCCGCATCGAAGAAGCGTGGAATGCCCCAGAGGAAATGGCAGATCCTTGCGGTGAAGACTCCCACATGCCTGTGCCTGGGCTGGTCCATCGTTATCCAGACAGAGTGTTGTTTCTCGTCACAGATCGTTGCGCCTCCTACTGCCGCTATTGCACTCGCTCGCGCGTCGTTTCCGGTGTGGGTGAGCAGCACCTTGAGACGCAGTGGGAGATGGCATTCAAGTATTTGGAAAATCACACGGAAGTCCGCGATGTGCTGCTATCTGGTGGTGATCCGTTGATTTTTTCTGATGATAAGTTGGATAAAATCCTGACCCGCTTGCGAGCCATTCCGCACATCCAGTTCATCCGCATCGGCTCGCGCATACCGATTTTCTTGCCTCAGCGCATCACGCCTGAGCTCTGCACGATGTTAAAAAAGCATCATCCACTTTTCATCTCCATTCATACCAATCACCCACGGGAACTCACTGTAGAAGTCCGCGATGCTCTTGGCCGCTTGGCAGATGCGGGGATTCCTTTGGGTAATCAAAGCGTCATGCTGCGGGGCGTGAATGATAGTGTGGAAGTTCAGAAAGCCCTAGTGCACAAATTGCTGATGTGTCGGGTAAAGCCATACTATCTCTATCAATGTGATCTGATCCACGGCTCGTCGCACCTGCGCACTGCGGTAGCTGAGGGCGTGGCGATTATTGAGGGCCTGCGCGGCCACACCACAGGATACGGCATCCCTCAATTCGTGATCGATGGCCCAGGCGGCGGTGGGAAAATTCCCATCAATCCGAACTATGTGATCGATACCTCATCGCGAAACATCACTTTGCGGAATTTCGAGGGCGAAATTTTCGAATATCCTGATCCCACTCCCATCCCGGATTTGGAAATTGATCGCCTCCATCAAGCTGCACTGAGCAAGTGCTCGTGAGCGGCTAACTCTCCGATAGCACAAATTCTTTGCGTGCCCACTTGCAGCGGAATGGTGCGCCAGATTCATTTGGTAGCCAACCATTGGCTTGGCCAAAGTCAATCGCTGCAGTGACCATGTTGTAGCTCACGATTTTTGGTAGCTCTGCGATCAAATTTTGCCCATCCACCGGTGCGCTCGCTTCTATGACCAGCTCGTTGGTGCCCTTACGATTCTGCATGATCCAGCGATACTGCACATCGCGGTGATTGATTTTTTGGTAACCTTTTTGTGGCGGAGGCATTGGAAGTAGGGCGTTGGTCTATCGGAAACCACGGCCATTGAGAATGTTTATTCGCACTTTCTCGAATCGCCACAGACCATGCATCCCGGCCCGCGATCTGCTCAGCTTTCTGCGATGGGAAAACTCACCACGCATGTTCTTGATACGGCGGCTGGCCGACCCGCCGCTGGAGTGAAAATTTGCCTCTACCAAGCAGGTGAGCTCATCACCCAGGCCACCACGAATGCCGATGGGCGTTGCGATGTCCCACTGCTAGCGGAGGCGCATGTGGGTGAGTATGAAATCGTGTTTTCCATAGGCGCCTATTTTCGTGGTTGTGGCATCGCTTCTCCTTTTCTCGATGAGGTGCCCGTTCGTTTCTCAGTCATAGAAAGCCAGAGTTATCATATACCTTTGCTATGCTCGCCTTTTGCTTACTCCACATATCGAGGAAGTTAAACTGATGCCTACTCCGCTCCAGATAGCGCTATCTCGCATTGATGAACTTGGTCTCATCTCAGACTCCCCAGCGCACCTCGTCCGCACGTTTCTTTCGCCGGCCAATCTCACTGCCGCGCGCCTCATCCAGCGCTGGATGGATGAGCTAGGAATGCAAATTTCTCACTCCCCAGATGGCACAGTGCGTGGAGTTCTCCCGGGCGCAAATCCGTCTGCTCCGGCGCTGCTTCTTGGCTCGCACATGGATACGGTGATCAATGCTGGAAAATACGATGGTGCACTTGGAATCATTTCCGCCCTCGCGGCTTTGCAGGAGATAGCAATGGAAGGCATCATTTTGCCATTTCCTGTGCATGTCCTTGCCTTTTCCGATGAAGAAGGCACCCGCTTTCATACCACATATCTCGGAAGTCGCAGCATGATTGGCGAGCTAGATGTAGAAACATTACAAGCGGAAGATGAGCATGGCAATACCCTCGCCACAGCCATTGCGCAAGAAGGCTGGCACAAAGATGCCGATCTAATTCGTTACGCAGAGCGAGATTGCCGTGGCTATGTGGAGCTGCACATTGAGCAAGGCCGCGTCCTTGAAGAATGCGCAGAGCCAGCCTGTGTGGTCTCGGGCATCGCAGGTCAATCCCGCCTGTCTATCACACTCACCGGGCGTGCGGATCATGCGGGTACCACACCCATGGCCCTCCGCCATGATGCATTGGCTGGAGCTGCCGAGTGTATTCTTGCTGCGGAGTCTCTCGCATGCTCCGAGCCACCACTCGTCATCACCGTAGGTAAAATACAAGTCCACCCGGGTGCCTCGAATACCATCGCGCAGTCTGCTATTTTCACGATTGATCTTCGCCATCCGCTCGACGCTTCCCGTGAAAACGCGCTAGCAG
>JAYULG010000310.1:0-9463 GCA_043763755.1 Akkermansiaceae bacterium
TGAGGGCTTGGAGATCACCGAATGCATTCAGCTCACTCAGCCAGATGGCAGCCGCCCCGGCAGGCTCTTTTGGCGCGTGCACATCAAAGATACAGATTCAGACTCGGACCAGCTAACAGATGCCGAAGAGTTTATCTTAGGAACAAGCCCCTTCAGCGTTCATTCAGACGAGGATTTTCTTTCGGATACCCTTGAGATTTTCAACTATTTAACCGATCCAGCAAACTCGGACACGGATGCTGACGGAATAGCAGATCACGATGAGCTTGCGCAAATTGCTCTGGACGGGCCTGATACGAGCACATACGCACCTTCCACCGACTGGGTATCGGAGAGCCGTTCACTGTCCTACAGCTTCTCGGAGAGTCGGGCCACGCCGCCCGAGGTGTGGAACTCAGGGGTGACTACTTCAGCATCTTGGAATTTGGGATTAGGCAGTTATAGCACTCGTTCCAGCCGATATTCTCTTGGAGGGCTTGCTTCGATGCTTCCGAGTTTTCCCGGTCCGAATCAACTCGTAGGTTTTCGCAATAGCGGTCTTGGTTCGGCGGTTAGAGGATTTTCTTCGATATTGGACCATGATGAAACTGTTTGGTTTGACCAAGCTCAAATCAGACTTCTTGCAAATACTCCGGCTCATAGCGGCATCCTCAGACGGGCCATGCTGATCCACTATGATGGCATCGGAGGAGTCGCGGGCCTAGATGCCCTTTCTTTCTCCATTCCAGCGGGTAAATTCGTTTCAATCCCTCAAATCTTCGGTGCAGATTTTCAACCGATCTCAAGCTCTGATGTGCGGAAGGAACTCCGCGGCATCGAGTTCTCTGTAGGTTCAACGCTCTCCCCAAGCTTGGATAATACGGGAGCCGAGGTTTGGACCTCCACTGGGAGGGATGAGGAAGTCACCGGGAAGTTGAGCTTCGACTATGCCGTCACAAATGGAGTGCTCCAGCGCCTGGAAATCGCTCCAGCGCCAGGCAGCGAGAACTACATCAGCCTTGCGAATTTTTCGGGGTATTCACATGGCTCCAGTTTCAAAATCCGTGGCCTTCTGCCCACCCCTGAAGACGGTGCACAGATCGTCCCCAGGCTAAGGGGGGCACCAACGGTCATCTTCGCCACCATGCGCGTCCACGTATTCGAGAAACGAATCATCCCTGTGAAGATTTACCATATTTGGGATTCGCGAAAGCCTAACAGTTGGGGAGGCAGTGGCTTGTCGAGCAAGCAGATAGAGACGGCTCTTAACGACATCTTCAAGAAACAGGGGAATGTCACTTTCAAGTTCGTGAACGCTGAAATAGTGGACTTAAAACGCTACCCCGAAGATGGATGGTGGATAGCCGATCAACCGCTTTATTTTACCGAGGATGGCAGCTTCGATAGCACTGCTGGCGCACACCCGGCATGGGATTTTACTCATAAAAAGACACCTCAGAATGTCAAACTTACGATTCACATCGTCCACGCGATGCTTGACCCAGCTCTGGGCGGGTTTGCGTTTCAACCTAATGATGGCCTTAAAAATCAAACCTGCTTTCTTCCTCAAAATGCCGTAATCAAGTCATACGCTCACGAAGTGGGCCACTGTTTGGGATTGTCCACCAAGGCCGTCGGCCAAGCAAATAAACATGACCTTGGCTTATGGCCCGCAGACTGGAAGATTGACGGCAGAGTTGGCCTAATGCACCCGCAAGCATTACCTTCTGTGGTGGAGTGGACTCGAAGGGAAGATTGGCGACAAGCAAATCTAGGATCAATACCACTAGAATGAAACACATCGTATTTATAGTTCTTGTTTTACTTTTTTCCAATGTCTTTGGTCAACAAAGACTCAGTGAATATGATATCGACCGAAGGATTGAAAGCGACCTCCTGACACCATGGCGAAACGATAAAGAAAAAGATCTCGCATGGCTGACGGCTGACATCAGACCGCTAGTAATTCAGAAACTATTGGCACGAAATGATAACCCAGAACGGTCCAAGAAATATACGCTGGAAGCCTTGGTTAAAATAGGACATTGGGAAACCATTCTGGGGTTAATCGAAGATATGAAAACTCCTCTCAAAGATACCGATGGCTTGATGTATGCGAATGAAGAAATCATTCCTTATTTAATGCCATTGGTCTATTCTGGCTCCACCGAATCTCCGAATCTCCCGGGCGTTGACGTTTTCAAGAATCCGGTGCGCTTGTCCGCTATTCAGCGGGTGCTTGGGAAAATCCAAAAATGTAATGATTTCCCTGAGAAAAGTCGAAAATGGGCGAGTGAACTCGGTAGCAACGGGGAGAACTATAAGGACGAAGCATGGGTAAGTCTCATCACAGGCTGGTGGGAACACAACAAAGATGCGATCCTTGAAAAACGCTACAAAGACGCGACATGGCTGCCGACTTACAAAGGAATTCCCATCGACTGCCTGCCGGAAGAGATGCGCAAAAAAGTGGAGTATCTCGAGAAGAAATACGCCACGCGGCTGGCAAAAATCGCCGGCAAGGCGGACGCTCCCGGCGAACGTGCGCGGAACTCTCTACCCAGTCAGGGAGGCCCATCTGAAATAATTCCAGATGCCCACCCATCGCGGTTCTTCTGGACGGGTATCGGAGGTTTTCTGACCGTCGGTTGTTATATTTTCTGGAGGAGATTCACCATCAAAGATGCCTGATTTGCAGTTACGCTATGAAATCTCTACTTCTCGTAATGTTATTTTCCACCACCTTTGTGGGTGCAGAGTCAATCATGGACTCAGCCGCGATTGACAAGAAAATCGAGGAAACATTTTTCCCACCCAGTGCAGCATACCCCCCAACACGATTTGACGTTACTATGTGGAATGATGTATTATGGATCACGGATGAAAATAGATCTATCGTCATCGAAAAACTGCGAGAAAGGTATGATCAATCTGGGATCGATTCTCCCGACCTCCTCGAGAAAGTTCTAGTTCTCGCAGGCGATCGGGATGCCACGAGAAGAATGGTCGAAAAAATAAAAGACCCTCGTTCGAATACCGATGCCTTGTTGCTTGCGCCTGAGGAGATTATTCCCCTCCTGATCCCACTGATATGCGTTGATCCTTCGGGCAGCGTAGGGGCCCAAGATGCCGCCGATAGCCAAATGGAACTAGAGGTCCGCAAAAGGGCTTACGAACATTTGAGAAAAAGAATAAACGATAACTTCCAACTACCGCAGTTAACGATAAAATGGATGTGGCAAGGCCTCCATTTTGACACAGTGGAAAATGCAAACGCTTCGGCAGCATTACTCGCCGAGTGGTGGAAGAACAACAAGACTGCTATCCTTGAGAAACGCTATCAAGATGCCAAATGGCTGCCATACTTCAAAGACCCTGATGAAGAGCATTTTCGTAAAATGAGGGAAACCAAAGAACTCGAGATGCTAGCCGCAATGGAGGAATCAAGAGCGAAAGGCCCAGCAACTAACAGCGCCTCGGTGAGTGCTTCAAAAAAGTCACTAAAAATCTCCCCAGCAAGACTGAATAGAATTCCCAGTGAGATGATTTTTAAATTAACCTATATCGGAATTGGAATCATCTTCGGAGCTATGTGCTGCTACTTCTGGCATCGACTCACTACTAAAACTGAGGCTAGCTCGAAAGTTCAACCACCGGGAAACTAAGTTAAGCTATAGTGGTGGGGTGCGGGGAAGATATAGGAGATCATTGATTGGGGATTAAGGGTGGAGTAATTGAGGACTCAAATTTGCGCTGCCGTGGCGGAGTGCGGAGCCCGGAGCCCGGAGCCCGGAGTAGAGGTAGCCAAAATTCGTCGCGCAGGGGGTCAATCGGCACTCATGCTGCCCTAGGGTTCGGGGATCGGACGACCGAGGTCCACGGCCGCCTCGTAGGTCGCCCCATCCGCCATGCAGCCGGGAAGTTCCGGGACTTCAACGAGAGACATGCTGTCTGCCTTGCTTCTATAGATGACCAATCCGTAACGCATTTTGGTTGACCACACCTTATGTCGTCAGCGGAATCTGTCGAGCATCGGCATCATCCCCAAGGAGTGGCGGACTCCGATCCGCCAAAGCCCATGAGCCGCCAGTGATGAAGTGCGAAGCACTTCCACATAGGTCTTATAGGACTTATATGACCTATTCTTTATTGTTCTTCCGGTAGTCTAGCCTTGCGCGGGTCATGTTTTCGCGGAGGCCTCCCTTTTTCAGAAAATCCTGCTCCAAGCGTTTGATCTGGCGGTCTAGCAGGTAGTTCGCCTGATGGATTAGGCAGATGGCGATGTTCGCCAGGACCTCTGACGGGCGGGTTTCCATATAGGTCCTATAGGTCTCATAGGACTCATTTTTTATTTTTCCGAGCTTCCGGACGTAGAGTGCTTCCTTGGAATTCTTTTCCCACAGAGGGAAATCCCGCACTCTGAGAAAATCCTGATAATCGAGGAGCAGTTCCTCCAAGCTCGCTCGGGCGACGTTGGTGAGCTTTAGCTCCATCTCCGTGGAGGTGATGGAGGCTTTGCTGCCTTCGGCGATGTTTTGTTTTCCGGAGCGTGCGGCTTGGACCATCTGGTCGATGGTGCGTTCTCCGCGTTTGAGGAATTTTTCGCAGAAGCGGAAGGTGAAGTCGTAGATGACTTCTGATTTCTGGTATGAGAGGAGTTCTTGGTAGTTGCCGCCTGGGGGGAGGAAGTTGGGGGAGTCTTCTGGCATGGCGGAGTTTCTGAGAAATAGGTCTTATAGGACTTATAAGACCTATATCTTTTGGTAGAGCTCCGCTCCAGCTTCGGCGAACTCGCGGCTCTTTTCCTCCATGCCCTTCGCCAGTGCTTCTTCCTCGGCGATGCCTTGTGCGGCGGCATATTGGCGGACATCTTCTGAAATTTTCATCGAGCAGAAATGCGGGCCGCACATGGAGCAGAAGTGGGCGGACTTTGCACCGTCTTGCGGGAGTGTCTCATCGTGGTAGGAGCGAGCGGTGATGGGATCTAGGCCGAGGTTAAATTGATCTTCCCAGCGGAATTCGAAGCGGGCCTTGCTGAGAGCATTATCGCGATATTGGGCACCGGGGTGGCCTTTCGCGAGATCCGCAGCGTGGGCGGCGAGCTTGTAGGTGATGACACCTGCTTTCACATCATCCTTGTTTGGCAGGCCGAGGTGTTCCTTGGGGGTGACGTAGCAAAGCATGGCGCAGCCATACCAGCCGATCATGGCAGCGCCGATGCCACTGGTGATGTGATCGTAGCCCGGGGCGATATCGGTGGTGAGTGGCCCGAGAGTGTAAAATGGTGCCTCGTGGCACCATTCGAGCTGCTTGGCCATGTTTTCCTCGATCATGTGCATGGGGACGTGGCCGGGGCCTTCGTTCATGACTTGGCAGCCTTTGGCCCATGCGCGGGTGGTGAGCTCGCCTTGGACTTCTAGCTCGCTGAACTGGGCTTTGTCATTCGCATCGGCGATCGAGCCGGGGCGGAGCCCATCGCCAATCGAGAAGCTGACATCGTAGGCGGCGCAGATGTCGCAAATTTCATCCCAGTGGGTGTAGAGAAAATTTTCTTTGTGATGAGAGAGGCACCACTTGGCCATGATTGAGCCGCCGCGCGAGACGATGCCGGTCATGCGGCTGGCAGTCATCGGCACGAAGCGCAGAAGAACCCCGGCGTGGATGGTGAAGTAATCGACGCCCTGCTCGGCCTGCTCAATGAGCGTGTCTCGGTAAAGTTCCCATGTGAGGTCCTCGGCCTTGCCGTTGACTTTTTCAAGCGCCTGATAAATCGGGACGGTGCCGATGGGGACGGGAGAATTCCTTAAAATCCACTCGCGGGTGGCGTGGATATTTTTACCAGTAGAAAGATCCATCACGGTGTCTGCGCCCCATTTGGTGGACCAGCGCATTTTTTCCACTTCCTCTTCGATGGATGAGGCGACGGCGGAGTTGCCGATGTTGGCGTTGATTTTGACTAGGAAATTGCGACCGATGATCATCGGTTCGCATTCTGGGTGATTAACGTTGAGCGGGATGATGGCGCGGCCTGCGGCCACCTCGCTGCGGACGAACTCGGGAGTGATCTCGGCAGGGATGCGCTGGGGAAAACGTTGGAAAATGCTGGGGGTGTAGGGATTGACGATTGAAGACTGGAGATTGTCTATTGAAGACTGGTGAGATCCTGCGTGCTGTTTCCCGAGTTGATTGCGGACGGTGTCTTCTTTGAGATCGGCAATCTGCAGCCGTAAATTGGAAATTTTCAGGTTCTCGCGGATGGCGATAAACTCCATTTCTGGGGTGATGATGCCTTGGTCTGCGTAGTGTTTTTGGGTGACAGGAGTGGTTTTGGCACGCAGCGGTTGGCGGCGTTCGGCAGTGAGGCCGGGGAACTCGATGAACTGATTTGCGCGCTCAGATTTGCTGGCATATTCGACGTGTTTCTCCGTCAGGTAGCCATTGTCTTGCGGTAAAACTGGGCGGCCATCGTAGGCTTCTACATCGCCACGGGCGAGGATCCACTCGCGGCGGAGGGCGGGGAGTCCTTGGTCTGAGGTGCCGGAAAATGCGGGATCGCCCCATGGGCCTGAGCAGTCATACACGCGGACGGGGGCGTTTTTCTCGATGCGGCCATTGTAGGATTTTGTATCCGAGAGGAAAATCTCCCGCATCGGGACGCGGATCTGCGGGTGGAGCGTGCCCTCGATGTAGATGCGGCTGGAAGCTGGGAGCTGGGCACGGGAGGCATCGTGGGAATCGAGGAGTGGCGTGCCAGTGGTTTCTTCTGTGGAGATCATGGAGGTAAGCTTGATGATGAGGAATGGAGATGAAAAAAGCCGCGCGGATGAGGCACGGCCGGAGGAGAGGGGAAACTTGTGTAGCGGTTTCGACTTCCTACGGCGGCATGACCCGCGTCAGGTTCGGAGGGTCTTTTCCACGCGGCGGAAAATCTCGGCTTCTCGATCGTGAAGCACCCCTGTCTTATGGGGGAAAGATGGCGAGTCACCGGCGCGATGCCAAGTGGAAATATCCTACAGGTCTTGCTCAATGGCTTTGAGGGTGAGGAAGAGTTCTTGCCAGCGCTTGAGGCGAGGCTCGACGGCCATTTTTTCCCGGACGAGGTGAGCGCGGACCGGACCAAGAGAGGTAAGGTAGTCTTGGAAAACGATGCGCAGCGCGTCCTCGTAATCTGCCCGCAATGTGCTGGCGAAACTGCCGCAGGTATCGAGCAGGCGTTTTTTAAAATCCTCAGTGATGGTCTTGCGGGTGATTACGGCTGCGAAAAAGCCGCCACCTAGGAACAGAAATGCGATGCCGCAGAGCATGAAGGGAATCCACGGCAGGCCGAGTCCGCCGCACGTCGCGCCAGCAGTCAGCAGGGCGAGGGTCATGACGGTGAAGGACTTAAGGGCCACGTTTCGGCGCCTCAGTTCTTTATCGAGCTGGTTGCGGACTTTGAGATTGCCGATGCCTTGGCGAGCTGCGCGGCCTAGGCGCTGGACGAAGCGTTGTTTGGCAGCGGCGAGGGTTTTATCCAGCGGGGTGGAGTCGCCCAGATCCACCTGGGTGGTTTCTTTGACTCGCTGGATGAGCTGATCCCAGTGCTCACGGCAAACATGCAGCACCTCAGTGCCGTCTTTCTCGGCAACGGCCTCAACGGCGGCTTGCAGGCGCTCGATGAAAATGGATTCCATTTCTTGGCCAGTGCGATCTCCCACAAACAGCCGGAAAAATGACGGGATCACGCCCAGCTTGCGGGAGAGTGTTTTTGAAACCCATGCACCTTCTGATTCAAACACCTCCGCGACGCTGGCGAGGTGGCGGGGGAGACGGGTTACAAATTTTTCGCGAATCCCATCAATCTCGCGCTCCACGGTTTCTAGGAAACGGCTTTGGTGATTCAGTTCGCGGGTCTGATCCTCGATGCGGTCCTCCACAGCGCGGAGGGCGGAGCTGGCTTGGCTGCGCCATGTTTCCAGCGTTTGCCTGCGGGAAGGGGACTCACAAACGCTTTTCGAAATGAAACTTTCCAAGGCAGTAAAGCCGCTTTTTTTCAAGAGATCTCCGGAAAATGGCGTGGCGCGCTTTGCCTCGTAAGCGAGCTTACCAGAGACGGCAAATATCGGCGGCACGCGGCCGATGCGTTTCATCGAGAGGTCTGCCATGTGCCCGAGGATCACATTGATATCGATGGCTTCGCGTTGGTCTGCCTGCTGGATGATGAAGATCATGCGGCTCACGCACTCGCTGGGCAGGCAAGAAATGAGATCCCAAGTGGCGGCTCCCCACGGATTCGTGACGGGGAACACAAAGAGGATGAGATCCGCAGTGGGGAGAAATTTCTCGGTGATGTCTTGGTGGCCTCTGACGATGGAATTCGTGCCGGGTGTATCGATGAGATTGAAGTCTCGGAGAAACTCGATGGGCCGATAGCGCTCTTCTAGCATCGGCGTGATTTCGATGTCTTTGGAAACCTTGCCGTAGCGATACCACTGCACGCTTGCAGTTTCAGGAAGGATATTGACGCGGCAAAGATCGCGGCCAAACAGCCCATTGATGAGTGAAGATTTTCCTGCGTTCACCTCACCGGAAACAACAAACAAAAAAGGCGCGCCGAGGCCCTTTTCCATCTCGGCGAAGGGTAGGCGGTCGCCGAGGTCAGTCTGAGTTGCCTTTGATAAATCGGCGATGCCGTGCATCACATCTGAGAGACGTTCACGCGTGGCGAAGTAGCGCTCGCCGAACCTGATTTCTCTCACGGTTGTAATCCTGGAAAAATTCTAAGCGATCAAGGGTTGGCGGATGCTTGAGCAGTCGCACCGTCCGTCTTCATGGCCAGCAATTGTGAGACGGTTACAAATTTAAATCCACGGCGCAGTAGGCCATCGAGCGTGGCAGGCATGGCATCGATGGTTTGGCCATGAAGGTCGTGCGCGAGGACGATGCCGCCAGCGGTGGTGCCTGCGAGAATGCGCGAGGTGACCACGCTGGGGCCGGGGCGTTTCCAGTCCAGAGGATCGACCGACCAAAGAATAGTGGGATAGCCGAATTCATCATGGACGAGCTCACGTTGGCGTTGAAGTAGGCCACCGTAGGGCGGGCGCATCGTGCGAGGCTGGACACCGGCAGCGCGGGCCACGGCATCACGGCAACGGCTCAGCTCGGAGCGCACCTCTACGTCGCTGAGCTTGCTCATCAGGCGGTGGGTGTGCGTGTGATTGCCGATTTCATGGCCCTCAGCTACGGTGCGGCGCACCACTTGCGGATAGAGATCCACGCTGCGACCAATGACATAAAAAGTCGCTTTGATGTTACGGGCACGGAGCATGTCTAACAGGCGTGGCGTATTCTGCGGATGAGGCCCGTCATCGAAAGTGATGGCGATGAAATTTCCGGGGACTTGCACACGGGTAAAGGTGATGCCTGCGTTTTTGGAGAAATTTGAGTCAAACGCTTGGTCTGGATTGCGCGGCACCGGGCCTTGGATGGCTGGCGTGCGGTAGCC
>JAYULG010000311.1:0-9442 GCA_043763755.1 Akkermansiaceae bacterium
ATCCCCTTTTTCACCACATCGTTGAGCAAATCAATGACGCGGTTTGAGTAGCCCCACTCGTTGTCATACCAACTGATGAGCTTGAAAAAGGTTGAGTTAAGCTCGATGGAGGACCCCGCATCGAAAATGGACGAACTCTTATCGTGGATGAAGTCGGTGGAAACTACCTCGTCCTCGGTGTAGGCGAGAATGCCTTTGAGATACGTCTCGGAAGCATTTTTGAGCGCTGCCTTGATCTCGGCAAGCGAGGTGGGCTTCACGGTTTTCACGGTGAGATCCACTGCGGAAACGGTAGGAGTCGGCACGCGGAAGGCCATTCCAGTCAATTTACCAGCCACTTCTGGGCAGACCAATGCCACAGCCTTCGCGGCACCGGTGGTGGATGGGATGATGTTGATCGCAGCACTGCGGCCACCTTTCCAATCCTTTTTCGATGGACCGTCCACCGTCTTCTGGGTGGCTGTATAAGAGTGGATAGTGGTCATCAATCCCTCTGCGATGCCGAATCCTTCTTTGAGTAGGACGTGCACGATGGGTGCGAGGCAGTTTGTAGTGCAGCTCGCATTCGAGATAATGTGATGCTTCGCAGGATCATAGAGGTGATCATTCACACCGACGACGAAGGTGGCATCCTCACCCTTGGCAGGTGCGGAAATGATCACTTTTTTACAGCCAGCAGTGATGTGGCCCTTGGCTTTTTCCGCCTCTGTGAAGAGTCCAGTGGATTCAATGACTACTTCTACGCCGAGTTCTTTCCATGGCAGACCTTCCGGTGAGCGCGCGCTGACAACTTTGATTTCGTGACCGTTGACGACGATGATGTCATCATCCTCAAGCTCGGGCGATGATTTTTTGGACGAGACTGTGCCAGAAAAGCGGCCCTGCGTGGAATCATATTTCAGCAAATAGGCGAGATTATCCGCTGGGACGATGTCACCCACGGCGACGACATTGAAAGTAGTTCCCAAGTGGCCTTGTTCAACAAGGGCGCGAAATACGAGGCGGCCGATGCGGCCGAATCCGTTGATGGCGATGGTGGTCATGACTGTAATGATGGACGCTGAGGTAAATTTCCCGGGCAGCGGCGGGATTGTGCATGCGAATCTCCAAGCGTCAACCCTCCGGCACAGATTCACTCGAATTTTAGAATCAATGGTTCATCTAGTATGATTTTCATAATTCAAAAATTTTCGCTTGCAGGGCGGACTCCAATGCTTTTTGTTCTTAGGAACACTGTTCATAAATATATGGGTTCCGGACTTACATCACGCCAACAAGAAATTTTAGACTACCTGAAAAAATCCCAGCGGCAGACGGGCATCATGCCCTCCACCCGTGAGATCCAGCACTTTTTCGGCTTTGCCAGTCAAACGGCAGCGATGAGCCACTTGCGCGCGCTTGAGCGCAAAGGGGTGATTCAACGCCTCGCGGGGAAAGCTCGTGCAGTCATTTTTCCGGACGAGCTAGACCGCGGAGAAATTTTCGATATCCCGATCTATGGCAACATCGCCGCAGGGATGGCGCAGGACGTGGAACAAGAAAAACAAGGGTGCATTTCCATCGATATTGCTGCGCTTGGAATTCCACGTAACGCCCGCACTTTCGCACTCAAAGTGCGCGGAGATTCGATGATCGATGCACACATCTGCGATGGAGACACGGTCATTCTCGAATTTCGCGAGCCTCGCAAAAACGACATCGTTGCAGCCCTGATCGATGGCGAGACGACGCTCAAGCGCTTCGTCATCGAAAAAGGCAAACCCTTTCTCCGCGCAGAAAACCCGGATTTCCCGGATTTGATTCCTGCGCGAGAATTGATCATCCAAGGCGTGCTCATCGCCCTGTTAAGAAATGCAGCGTGAGGTTTACCCTAGCGTTTTAAGTGAAGCACAGGACTGAAATGTGAGGTCAAATTCCAACAGTGACTTGTCATAAAATTGAACCACAGATGAAGAGGATAAACACAGATAAGAAGGAAGGAAATTCTGTGTCTATCTGTGTTCTTCATCTGCGTCCATCTGCGTCCATCTGCGTCCATCTGAGTTCATCTGCGGTTAAAAATTCTTAAACTGTAATTATAGCGCGAGATGACCGTGTGCATTAGGACAGCGTTATCTGGACCGCAGGTGTATTCGGAGCAGGGGGTGCTAGCAATTTGGGAGCTTGGGGAGTTATATCGAGTTTGAGGGCCACCCAGGCCATCCCTAGAAGGCCGACTCCCCCGCCCCAGCCGAGGGTGAAGGCTGATACCATGCCGATCACAAACGGGGAAAAAACAATAAGCCCTAAGATCATGCCACTGGGCTTCACTTCGTAGGCCATGATGGCTAGCCGCAACCGCGAGCGAGCGAGGGCCATTCCTATCGCTACATAGCAAATCGTAGCAGCCACTGCAGTGATGTGGTAGATAGGCCCACAGCCGCCAGTTACCATGCCAGCCCCTAACAGCGCCGCGCCCGATCCAATGAACATTGAAAACATAAACAACGCTAGGACACCGATTTTTGCGCCAATTCCCTGAAATGCAGAAGCGCCGATGGCCCCGGCACTTACCATCGCGGCTCCGCATATGATCGTCATCGCACACGCCGCTTCATGAGACCACTCGATGCCGCCCAGGAGGTAACGCACCACCACGTAGGGCAGCAGTGAGATAAAAGTCAGCACGCTCAGCCCCCACAGGGTGATAAATTTCCCAAGCACGACTTTCCAGCGATCCAGCTTGGTAAGGAGCAGGAGTTCATGATTCCCCTCTTCCAGTTCTTGGCCCATCAGAACGACTCCAGACAAGGGCATCAACAATAGACAGATACCGGCGACGACAGCCCAGAAAGGTCCGGCGCTTTCAAACATCCACAGATTGAGCATCCCATTGTATTTCGAACTAGGAGCATCGTAGCCAATCTGGAATTCTACAATCATCGCAGCAATGGCCAAAACCTGGATAGCAAGAAACGGATAGACAAAACTGCCACGCCGCAGACTTTGCCGCAACTCCTTGGCCGTCATTGGATCAAATCCTTCCGGCAAATCGTTTTTCCATGTATGATCCAACAGGCAAAGTCTTGCAGCCTCATAATGCGCATCAATCTAAAAGCAAAGTGATCTGCTTTCCAACTCACTTGAGGGCGATGCCAGCAGCACGAAAATGAAACTATCTAGAAACCAGCTTTGACGCACAGCCTGGCAGCTTGCATCTTCCGCGCGTTATGGCCTTTGCGGATGTTTTCCCTGATTTGATGAGCTGCCCCACCCCGTTGATGCAGCGTTTCAAACAATTGATTTCCGCTGAGTCGTCCACCTCACTTGAAACACTCGCCAAGCAAAGTCAGGAAACGACGCGCAGGCACTTCGGGCGCACGATGCGGTTGTTTGCCCCGCTGTATGTTTCAAACGAATGTGTGAATAATTGCAGCTACTGCGGCTTTTCGCGCGATGCGGGGATTTTTCGGACGACTCTCACCGTCCCGCAAGTCGTGCGAGAAGCTGAGCACCTTCACGGCCTTGGATTTCGCAACGTGTTGCTCGTCGCAGGTGAGCACCCAAAGTTTGTTTCAAGTGGCTACTTACAAGAATGCCTCGATGAGCTTAAACCTCTGATACCCACACTCGCCCTTGAAGTAGGGCCGATGGAAGACGATCAATATGCAGAAATCGTCGGCCATGGGGCAGAAGGATTGGTAGTGTATCAAGAGACATATCACCGCGAAACGTATCAAAAACTGCACACGGCTGGTCCAAAGAAAAATTTCGATTGGCGTTTAGATTGTCCCGAGCGGGCTTACGCAGGCGGCTTCCGGCGGATCGGGATTGGTGCCTTGTTCGGCCTTGCGGATTGGCGCTACGAGGCACTCGCACTGTGTGCCCACTTGGAGTATCTCTACCGCCATGGATGGAAGGCGCAATACACCGTGGCTTTCCCCCGGATGAGACCGTATGCAGGAAATTATCAATATTCGGCAGCCCCGGAGCTGTATTTGCCGGACCGTGATTTGGTGCGCCTAATCACCGTGTTTCGGATTCTTTTCCCGCAAGTTGGAATCGTGCTTTCCACACGTGAGCCAGCCGCTTTGCGCGATGCACTGGCTACCTTGGGCGTCACCCACATGTCCGCAGGGGCACGCACAGAACCAGGTGGCTACACAGGTGCGGGCAGTGAAGATTTACACCTTACCATCAAGGGGCGACGCGTAGAAATCGAACAGAAATCCGGTGGAGAAAAGGCCACAGAACAATTCAGAATCCACGATACTCGCAGCCCCGCCGAAGTCGCTGTGATGCTGAAAAGCCAAATGCTCGATCCGGTATGGAAAGACTGGGATGAGTCGCTACTGGCACTTTCCTAACAAGTGATGATTTAGATCACCTGAGTCTTAGCCAGATGCGATTTCAAACTTGTGGTTTCAGCCCATAGAAGAAGCTCCTCATAGATCGGCACGTCAGCGGGTGCCCACGAAAGCATCTTAAAATCCGCTGGCGCACACCACTGGAGCCGTTCGTGCTCAATCGCTTGCGGCTCACCCGTGAGAATCTTGCAATGATAGGGATGCAGCCGAATCTGCAAATGTGGATATGCCCAGATGATAGGTGAAAAGGCTCGAACGACTCCAACCTCAATGGCGAGTTCTTCCCGCAATTCACGGATAATGGCTGTTTCATGATCTTCACCATCCTCCACTTTGCCTCCCGGAAATTCCCATAGCCCACCTAAATCCCTCCCGATTGGACGACGACAAACCAAGAACTCGCCGCTCGGGTTTTCAATCAGGCCACAAACTACTTCAATCATGAGCTGGTCGATTCAACGAAAAAACCGCCAGAGAAACTCCAGCGGTTTTTAGAATCAGTGATTGATGAGAAAAATCAGGCAAGAGTGCCTTCTTCATTTTTGTCTCCGTCGCACTCTTTGTCTTTGCACTTACCAGCAAGAGTGCCTTCTTCCTTTTTGTCTTCATCGCACTCTTTGTCTTTGCACTTACCAGCGAGGGTGCCTTCTTCCTTTTTGTCTTCGTCACACTCTTTGTCTTTGCACTTTCCGGCGAGTGCGCCGTCTTCTTTTTTGGTGTCGTCATCGTCTTTGCACTTGTCGCATTTTGCGAGGCTGGTGCCTTCTTGCTTTTCTTTGTCACACTTTCCTTTTTCGCAATCTTCTGCGAAGGCAAGTGGAGCGAGTAGGAGCGATGCGCACATTGCGCCGAGGAGTAGTTTCATTGGATTGATTTTTGTTAGTTATTGGTATTTCGTCAGACCGACAATCTCTAATAGCACTGGGATAACGCCACGCGAGCGAAAATTATTCGGAAAATTTATTCTCTCATGAAAAAAATTTGCCCTCCGCGGCTGAGGCCATTGGCTGTGCGAGTGTTGTTCCAAGCAAACCTTGCAATTCCCGCGTAGCTGAATTGCCCATTTTAGCTTGGCCGGGTGGACGATCTATTTTACCCACCCGCCTGCCTGTGTCATTTTCTGTCCTTTTTACCGATCCTACCAGCGCCGCCCGCCGTGGCCGCTTGGTCACGCCCCACGGTGTGGTGGAGACTCCGATTTTCATGCCAGTAGGCACTCAAGGGACGGTCAAAACACTCCACCCAAGTGAGCTGGTAGAGCTTGGGGCACAGATCATTTTGGGAAACACCTACCACCTCTGGCTGCGACCAGGGCATGAAACGATTCGCGGGTTAGGCGGTCTCCATGGGTTTACCACTTGGCAGAAACCCATGCTCACAGATTCCGGGGGGTTCCAAGTATGGTCACTGGCAAAACTTCGCAAAATCACCGAGGAAGGTGTCAATTTTTCAAATCACCTCGATGGCTCAAAAATGCTGCTCACCCCGGAATTGAGCATGGAAATCCAAGCGGCGCTCGGTTCAGACATCGCGATGCTCTTCGATGAATGCCCGCCATACCCGTGTGAAGAATCTTATGCTGCAAAATCGCTCGCACTCACCAGCCGTTGGGCGAAACGCTGCAAGGAATGGATTAACACCCACGAACCTCGCTCCGGAGACGGCAGGCAGCAGCACTTCGGAATCGTCCAAGGCTCGATCTACTCAGATTTACGCGAGCAATCAGCCCACGAACTCGTGGCGCTAGACTTCGATGGATATGCCATCGGTGGCGTTTCCGTGGGCGAGCCTGAGCATGAGATGTTTCGGGCGATTGAAAATGCGGTGCCATTTCTCCCCAAAGACAAGCCGCGCTACGCCATGGGCCTCGGCACGCCGCCGCAGATTCTGGAAATGATCGCTCGCGGCGTGGATCTTTTCGATTGCGTAATGCCCACCCGCATCGCCCGCCATGGGATGGCCATGACGCTCGATGGACCCATTAACATCAAGAACCTGATCCACGCAAAAGACCCGCGCCCCATTTGCGAAAGTGCGCACCCACATGTGGCCGGATTTTCCCGTGCGTATCTGCGCCACCTCTTTCGAGCAGGTGAAATCCTCGGATTGCGGTTGCTTTCCTTTCACAATCTGCATTTCTACCTGCGCCTCGTCGCTGGTGCGAGGGATGCCATCGCAGCGGGAGTCTTTCCCGCTTATAAAAATTCGTTTATTCAACGCTACACACGCCAAGATCTACCATGAGTCCTACTGCCATCTTCTCCATCCAAAATTTTATCGCTCAGGCCGCCACTCCGCCGTCAGGCCCAGCCAGCTTTTTAGGAAATCCGATGGTCATGATGGTTCTAATGATCGTCATGTTTTATTTCCTGCTCATTCGCCCACAGCAAAAGCAGCGCAAAGAAGTGGCAGCCCGCATCGCTGCCCTGCAAAGCGGAGACAAAGTGGTGACCACTGCTGGCATTCACGGCATCGTTCACAATGTAAAGGAGCACACGGTAGTCATCAAAGTGGCAGAAGGCACGATGCTTGAGTTTGACAAACCCGCCATCGCTACGGTCCTTAAAAAAGACACTTCCGTTAAGTAAACGCTCCTGATTTTATTGCCTTCGCCCCTGATCTTTGGGGCCACCCCACGTTGCTTTTACCATGCTTGCCACAAATATTCTCCAAGACCCACTCGCACTTTTTCTCACTGGCCTGACGCTGATGGGGATGTTTTTCTGGTATTTCGCCACCGAAATCGAGCGCCGGAAGAGGAACATCGGCACCGCTCTCACCATCGGCGTGGCTGCCCTCTGTATTCTCGCTGCCACTCCGCCCAAGGAGAAGCTCAAAGGCGGCATCGATATCCTCGGAGGCTCTTCCTTTTCCCTCCGCATCCAAGAGCGCGAAGATGAAACTGGGCAAAAATTACCCATCACCACGGAGCAGATGGACCAAGCCATCACCGTCATCGAAAAACGCCTCAATACCATGGGCACCAGCGAGCCATTGATCGCCCGCCAAGGCGATAGCGGCATTCTCGTGCAAATGCCCGGTGTCGAACCGGAAGAATCTAAAAAAATCCGCGCCACGCTTGAGAAAGTGGCAAAGCTCGAGTTCCGCCAAGTGAGTCCCCGCAATGACGAGGTAGGCCCTAATGGAAAGACCCTCGCAGCTCGCGTGGCCGCAGGCGAAGAAATTGTCCCCGGCTACAAAGCCTTCAATCACAAGCACAAAGATTCGGATAAAAAGGAAATCATAGAGCCGATCTTGCTGAGCAGCCGCACCGCACTGGGTGGGTCTGACATTGCAAACGCATACCCCTCCCCACAACAAAACGATGCCGTGGGCATCACTCTTAATGGCGATGGCACTGATAAAATGATCGCCCTCACCAAAGACATGCGCTCAGGAGTGGACCGCATCGCCGTCGTTCTCGATGGTGAGGTCATCAGCGCTCCGACTGTCAATCAAGTGCCGCTGGGCAAACAATTTATCATTGAGGGCCTCCAAGAACCCGGCGAGGTGAAGGAACTTGCGAGTTCGCTGATGAACCCGTTGGAAAACCCGTTGCTCGTAGATGAAGAACGCAGCGTCTCCCCTACCCTCGGCTCCGCCGTGGTGCAACAAGGCATCCTTGCTGGCTTGCTCGCCCTCGCCTTCACATTTGTTTTTGTGCTAATTTACTATAGAGCATCCGGTTTCATCGCCATCTTGGGCCTCATCCTAAATTGTGTGATGCTTTTTGGCGTGATGGCCATGTTTGGGTTCACGTTTACCTTGCCAGGCATCGCCGGGATGATCCTCACCATCGGCATGGCCGTCGATGCGAACGTGCTCATCTACGAGCGCCTTCGCGAGGAAATGGCCCTCGGGAAATCACTCAAACAGTCCATCGAGGCAGCCTATGAAAAAGCATTCACCGCTATTTTTGATGCAAACCTCACCTCTCTCATCACCGCAGTGATCCTCTTCTGGCTGGGCAGTGGCAGTATCAAAGGCTTTGCCATCACGCTCACCATTGGTCTGCTTTCCTCCATGTTTTCCGCCATTCTTGTCACACGCGTGCTCTTCCGCTGGTCGCTCGATGGCAAACTCCTCACCAAACTTAGTTTCCTCAACCTCATCAAACCGGGAAAATACAACTTCCTCGGCAGTCGCCGGCTCTGGATAACCATCGCACTATCCATGGTCGCCATTTCTATTGGCGCCTTTGCCGTCAGGAAAGATCGCGCACTAGGGATCGACTTCACGGGCGGCACCCGCATTCAGTTCCTCCTCGGTAAGGAAAAAACGATCTCCACCGAGGAAGTCGCCAAGGCACTCAGCGGCATGAAGCTCACAAAAACTGCCTTCCCGCAGGAAGAAAACAACCCCGCCACCGGATCCTTGCTCACCATCCGCTGCGCCACCGCAGATGCAGAGTCCATCGTCACTAGGCTCCGCGAAGCAATACCCATCCTCGCAGAACGCACCGCAGACTCACAAAAATACATAATTGATGTGAGCAGAGAGGAAGTCTCCGCCCTGATCGGTGGCACTTTCATGAAGGAATCCATGGTTGCGCTCGCATTGGGATTGTTAGGCATCTTGGCTTACATGACTTTCCGTTTTGAATTCTCGTTTGCCCTCGGAGGATTCATCGCAATTCTCCACGATATCATCATTTCCCTCGGCATCGTCGTCTTGCTCGGTGGCGAGCTATCATTGATTCATGTCGGCGCGATCCTCACCATCGCAGGCTACTCGATCAATGACACCATCATCATTTTCGACCGAATCCGTGAAAATCTCCTCATGCAGAGCGGCTCCATCGAGCGGATCATGAATGAAGCCATCAATGCCACGCTTTCGCGCACAGTGCTCACCTCCAGCGCCACTCTCATCAGTGTGGCCATCCTCGCCTTCTTGGGCGGTGATGCTTTGGCAGACTTCGGCTTCATCATCTTTATCGGCATCATCGTCGGAACCTTCTCTTCCATATTCATCGCCTCCCCCATCGTACTTTGGTGGAGCAATCGCAAAGGCGGCAGCCTCCACCAAGACGTGCTCTCCTCCGCCGCAAAAGCAGAATCCATCGCCGCCGCGCCTTAAGGAACTTAGGTAACTTT
>JAYULG010000312.1:0-2668 GCA_043763755.1 Akkermansiaceae bacterium
AACTCCATCGCACCTGGCATCGCTTCCGCATTGCTTGCCACGGTGGTCGGCCTCGTCGTCGCTATTCCCGCATTGTTTATCTATAGCTACCTTAACGCCCGGATCAAGAACTCGCTTGCTCTCATGCAAGTCTTCATTGATGAGTTCGTCGCTAAAATGGCCGAGTTTTACCGCCCGGCACAAGAAAAGGGCCCCGCTTCCGAGCGCTGAAAAATTCTAACATTCACCCACCACCATGGCCTCTTCTGAAAGTAACTACGACGATATCAACGTCACCCCGATGGTGGACCTCTACCTCGTCCTCCTGCTCATTTTCATCATCATGACCACCGCCGGCGTGCAAGGTGTGAAGGTAAATTTACCCAGCGCTAGTGCCAAAGCCGCCGCGAAAATGGAAGAGCCTAAAACGCAGGCCATCACAATCGATACCGCAGGAAACATTAAGCTCAATACCGTCGGTGTCACCCTCGCTGAACTCGATACCCGGCTCGCAGCCATAAAAGCCGCCAACCCAGAAGTCCCCGTCGTAGTCCGAGGCGATGGTCAAAACCAATACCAAGGCATCATGGATGTCCTAGACGTTCTCGGGCGCAATGGCATCAGCCAAATCGGCCTTGCTACCCAGCCTGCTAAATAACTTCAGCTTCCACCTGTTTTGAACTCTAAGCTTCCACCACCTCCTCCTAAAAGTAAGCACCGCCTCATCATCGGCGGCATGCTCGCACTGGTGTTGGCAGGTGGCATTGTTTCCTTCCTCACCTCTGGGCCGAAAAGCAATCGCCCCACCGCCCGCAAGTCTGAGTTCATCACTGTCACTCTGCCGCCACCGCCTCCGCCGCCGCCTCCGAAGATCGAGCCGCCTAAGCCCAAGGAAATCGAGCCACCCAAGGAGGAAGAAATGGTCGAGCAAGAGCCAGTCCTCGAGGACGAACCACCACCAGAGGCCGCCCCAGAGGCACCTTCGGAAGACCTAGGCACCAATATCACCGGCGGCAGTGGCCCAGACATGGGGCTTTCCAAAGGCGGCGGAAATGGCGCCAATAGGATCGGTGGCACAGGGCGCAAAGGTGGTAGCAAATGGGGCTACTACGCCTCCCAAGTGCAAACCACCATTGCGGATGCACTGCGCCGGAATGCTAGCACTAAGAGCGCCAGCCTATCCCTCCAAGTCCGCGTCTGGCTGGATGCCAATGGCCGCATCACCCGCGCATCGCTCGTTGGTAGCTCCGGAAATCCTGCCATCGATTCCGCAATTAAGAACCAAGTTCTCACTGGCCTACAGCTCCCCCAAGCCCCGCCAGCTGATATGCCGATGCCCATTAACTTGCGCATCTCCGCCCGCAAACCGGCGCTCTAACAAATTTTTTCCATGTCATCCATCCGCTCCATCCTCACCGCCTCCCTGTTGGCCATCCCCGGATCGCTTCTCGCGCAAGAACCCGCCGCCGTAGAAGCCACGAATCTGTCAGATCAGCTCGATCCCACCTTAGACTCGCCACTTGCCACCGATCTCCCCGCAGAACCCGCCCCGCCGCCGGCAAAGCCTTCCACCAACGTCGCAGTAAACTTGATTAACCTCCTCGTAAAAAAAGGCACCCTCACTCAAGCCGAAGCCGCTGACCTCATCGCACAAGCTGAGGCAGATGCCGCCACCGCGCAGACCGCCGCCGCCCGCGCGGATGTCGAAGCCCTTCCGCCCATCCCCACCCCCGAGGAGGAAACCCGCATCACCTACATCCCCCAAGTCGTCCGGGATGACATGCGCGATCAGATCCAACAAGAACTCATGGCCCAAGCCCGCGAAGAAAAGTGGGGTCAAAACGCTGCCCCAGACTGGACCTCGAAGTTCCGCCCCTTCGGCGATATCCGCGGCCGTTATGAGAGCGTCTTCTTCGGTGAGGGCAACGCTGATAACGGTGCTTTTCCAAATTTTAACGCGATTAACAGCGGTGCTCCTTACGATTCTAGGAATGTCCTTAATAATTTTCCGCCGCTTCGCAACGTCGATCAAGATCGCAACCGCGCACGCATCCGCGTCCGAGTCGGCACCGATATCAAACTTGGCGATGGTTTTAACGGTGGCCTCCGCATCGCCACTGGTGATAATAACTCACCCGTCACGTTGAATCAAACTCTCGGCGGCAGTGGCGGAAACTTCTCCAAATACGCCATTTGGTTAGACCGTGCATTCCTCAGTTACGATGCCGGACCCGGCGATGGCCAAGAACTCCTCTTCATGGCGGGGCGTTTTGACAGTCCCTTCTTCGCCTCTGAAGTCCAGTGGGACAATGACCTCGGTTTCGATGGACTCGCAGCCCGCGGCAAGGTGAAAATCAACGATCAAGTTTCCACCTTTTTCACTGCGGGATACTTCCCGATTTACAATACAGAATTTAACTTTGCCTCAAACCAACCGAGTAAATTCGAGAGCACGGACAAGTGGCTCAGTGGTGCCCAAATCGGCATCGACTGGAAAATCAAAGACGATCTCACTGCAAAGGTCGCCATCGCCTACTACGATTTTGATGGAATCCAAGGCGAGCTTTCCGATCCCTTTGTCCCCCTCTCCGCTGCCGATTCCGGCAGCACGGATTCCAAACGCGGCAACTTTTCCCAGTTTGGCAATACCTACATGCCGCTGCGCAACATCACTCCCACCGCCGCGAAC
>JAYULG010000313.1:0-2667 GCA_043763755.1 Akkermansiaceae bacterium
TCAGCATGGGCGCTGGCCAATAAAATGATGACTCTTGCAGCCGTCTTCATGAGCATCGTCACGCTGCTTGGCATCGCTGCTGCACCCTGGCTTGTCGATTTACTCACGTCACTCGCCCGCAGTGAGAATAGCCGGCGAGTTTACAATCCCGCAGACCTCGCACTTACCATCACGATGGTCAGGGTGATGTATCCGTTTATTCTGTTAGTCTCACTCGCCGCACTCGTGATGGGCATGCTTAATGCGAAAAACATTTTTGGAATGCCCGCGCTTTCATCGTGTTTTTTCAACCTCGGCTCCATGATCGGTGGCGCCGCATTCGGCTACTGGCTAGATCCACAATGGGGGCCGCAAAGCCTCATCGGGTTTTCCATCGGCGTAGTGATCGGCGGCTTAGCACAGCTAGTGTGCCAATTCCCGGCGCTGAGGCAGGTGGGCTATCGTTTCATTCCAGACTTCCATTGGAAAGACTCCGGCGTGCGCCAAATCCTCCGGCTTATGGGCCCCGCAGTCATCTCATCTTCCGTGGTCCAAATCAATGTGGTCGTAAACTCCATGTTCGCTGTGGGTGTGGGCGAGGGCGCGGTAAGCTGGCTAAGTTGCGCCTTTCGGCTCATGCAGCTACCCATCGGCATCTTCGGTGTGGCGGTGGCCACCGTCACCTTGCCCGCTCTGTCTCGCGCAGCCATCGGCGGTATTTCCCCAGAGTTTCTGCCCACCTTGGCCAAGGGCCTGCGGCTCGTCGCATTTTTGGTCATCCCATCTACCATCGGCCTAGCCATGCTGGCGGAGCCGATCATCAGCGTGATTTACGAACACGGACGCTTCACCGCAGAACACCGGATCCAGACGGCACTCGCCCTGCGCGCCTATGGCTATGGATTGTTATTTTACGCCGCGCTTAAGGTCTTACAGCCAGCTTTCTATGCGATAGATAAACGCTGGTTCCCGATGCTCGTCAGCCTCCTCGCTCTCGGCATGAACTTATTCTTTAACTATCTTTTTGTTTATGTCTTCCATTGGGGACACGATGCACTCGCACTCACGACGAGTATCACAGCCTCAGTCAATTTCCTGCTGCTCTTCCTCGCCATGCGGAAATTTGCCGGAGACCTAGGGACATCTGAACTTGTAATTCTGTTAGCTAAACTCGCTGCAGCAGGCGCACTGATGGCCGCTATTTGCCAACTCGCCAATCACTACCTTTTTCAAGACCTAGCAGGCACCAAAGTTATACTAAAAGTCACCTATCTTGGTTTCACCATCACCCTCGCCTCAATGGTATATTTTCTATCGGCCAAGTTATTAAAAGTAGCAGAGGCGGATGATGCTTTGGCCATGCTCACTCGCAAGCTAAGGAAATGATCTCCGCAAGTCTTACTCCGCAGCAGCAATCAGACTCGCGAGGCGAGCTTCGAGCATCTCAGTGAGAGCTCCAGCACCACCCTTCGCTGGCAGAATACCTGCACGCAACATCTCACTCACCGCAAATGGCTCACCTGCCACCACCTCCACCGTCCGCTCACTCGGGTAAGTGGGAAACCCCAGAAGATCTTCTTCCAATTTTAAAATCGTCTCTGCCCGATGATCAAAAGTAGGCGCTGCGAGTAGATAAGAACCGATATAACTATGCGCCTGCAACGCAGTGAAAACGCGATCCATATCATCTATTAAAACTTCCCGCTCCACCGCACTCGGTGGCTTTTCCACATCAAGCAAGCGCCTGCGAATCCGGAATCGCAAGGCCCTCACCCGCTCCGGCGGCGTCACCGCCTTGGAATCCAACGGGTAGTTACTCTCCACTTGTGATAACAATGTATCGCAGAGATCATTCAATCGCTGATGCACGGTGCCTGCTCCAGCGTAGCCGAGGTATTCAGTTTCCTTGAGCGCTAAAATCCCAGTCCCTAGTCGTAAAATGCGCTCGTCCACCGGCATCTTCGGCTTCGGCGTCCAGCCGATGCGATCCTCCAGCGTCGAGAGCCGGCTCACAAATGTCTTCTCGGCAGACGCTTCATGAAAAAACCGCAAGCCGATAGGCACCAAGTATCCATTTCTGCCCTCTGGTAAGCGCGCCGCCACTTTCAGCAAAATCGAGGCCACACCCTCATTGAGCGGATCCAGCCTGCGGTGGTGATGATAAATTTCGCCCTCAGGGAAAATCACCAATGGCTCCCCACCCTTTTCTAACAGACCAATGGCTGTCTTGATCGCGGATAGATCTGGTCCATCCCGGTCCACCGAAAACACCCCCATTGCCTGCAAGGCCCATGCCACCGCCGGGCCGACTTCAAAAATCTCTCTCGCCCCCATGAAATACGGCTTAAGACCATGGCGGGATGCCAACTCCATCATCACATGCGGGTCCGAATGATCTGAATGATTCGGCGCAAGCATCACCGAATGACCAGCTTCACAAAGTTTCGCTACCTGCTCAAACCCCCGCTCATGGATTTTTAAAATCCGATATTTTCTCCCCAAATGCACCCGCCGATTCACTACCAATCCTAAAGGCCGCATCCATTCACAAACCTTCGGCGGGCGGAACGTATATGGCAAATCACTCCGGAGGCGGCGCATCCCAAATGCCTACGTGAACCAAGCACCTAGGCAAAGACCTAAGTTCGACTAATCCGCACTGAGATATTCAAAGTCGCGGAAGTAGAG
>JAYULG010000314.1:0-2658 GCA_043763755.1 Akkermansiaceae bacterium
AAATCCAGCTTCCGCACCATCCGTGGCGGCGCTTGGGACCACCTCCCGCGCGTGCTGCGGGCATCATGGCGGGACTGGGCACCAGAGCAGGCACGCTGGGATAATCTTGGCTTCCGCATCGCACTCAGCCACTGATTTAAATCCATGGAACTCGCACTTTTTAAAACTCTATGGGGACATGATGGCACCTTGGACGAGGCCATCCAGCAGTGTAAAGATGCGGGATTTCAGGGCATTGAGGCACCTGCGCCAGTAGATGCCGCAGAGCGCAGTGCATTTTTCGAATCACTCCAAGGCGCAGGGCTACAATGGATCGCAGAGGTGAGCACTTGCACACTCAGCGGAGTTTTCGTGCCACAACCGCACCGCAGCGTGGAAGACCATTTGCAGTCGTTAGAAAGTCACATTTTAATCAGTCTGGAAGGCTCGCCGCGCTTCATCAATACGATGGCTGGCTACGATGCATGGAGTACAATGGACGCGATTCGTTTTTTCCAAGGCGTCGTCGCGCTTCAGGAAAAACACAACATCATCATTTCTGCAGAGACCCACCGCGGGCGCGCCACCTACAGTCCATGGCTCACTCGCGAGATACTCCTTGCCGTTCCGAAACTCAGGATCACCTGTGATTTCAGCCACTGGTGCGTCGTCAGCGAGCGGCTCATACTTGATGAGGAACCAGAAATTCTCGCGCTCGTTGCCAGCCACGCGCATCACATCCAGCCCAGAGTAGGCTACGATCAAGGGCCGCAAGTGCCAGACCCCCGCGCACCCGAGTATGCCGCCGCACTCGCCGCGCACGAACGCTGGTGGGCTGTCGTTTGGGAATCCATGCACGCGCGGGGATTCACCCAATTTACTTTGACCCCAGAATTCGGCCCAGATGGCTATCTCCAGTGCGCTCCATTCACCCGTAAGCCCGTGGCGGATCTCTGGGATCTGAACTGCTGGATCGGCCACCGTCAGCAAGAGCACTTTCAAGAATTCAATCGAAATTTAACACCATGAGCACCATCGCCACACCACCACAACGGCCTAAGAAAACTACCACCAGCCCTCTCGATTCACTCTTCGCCGCCATTTTAGAAACCGCGAGCAAGCCTCGCGAGCGAGCCATGACTTTGCCAGCCGCTGCCTATACAGACCCTGCATTTGCGGAATTTGAGACCCACGAAATTTTTAGAAAGGAATGGATCTCGCTCTGCCACATTTCGCAAATCCCAAACGCTGGAGACTTTGTAAGAGTGGATCTCTGCGGTGAACCGATGCTCGTCGTGCGCGGGAAAGACATGGCCGTGCGCGTGCTTTCGCGGACTTGCCGCCACCGTGGGATGGACCTGATGCCCAGCGGATTCGGCCATCCAGACGAGGGCAATAAGCGCGTCATCCTCTGCCCGTATCATCTCTGGAGCTATGACCTCGGCGGGAAACTCGTGGGCGCACCCGAGATGCAACAAGCCGAGGCTTTTGACCGCAGCGAAGTGTGCCTGCACGAGTTCCGCAGCGAAATCTGGGAGGGATTTGTTTTCACCACCCTCTCGCCTGACATCCCGCCGCTCGCAGAAAAATATCAGCGCTTGAAGAATGACTTCGTCGGCAAATGGGACATGGCAAACGCAGATCTCGTATGGTCCGCCCACTGGGAGTGCGCCTTCAATTGGAAAATCCTCTTGGAAAATTTCATGGAAGCCTACCATCACCTCGGCGCTCACATGAAGACCCTCGAACCCTTTTTGCCAGCCCGCGGTTGTTGGTCCGAGCCATACGATCCAGAATTTTCATGCATGCATCTGCCGCTGAAAAGCAACATGAAAGAAAACATTCTCGCAACTCAGGAGCCCGGTACTGCCTTCCCCATTTTTCCAAATCTCGGCATCGAAGAGTGCCTCGAGTGGTGGGTTTATCTCGGCTTCCCGAACTTCTTGCTCTTCTCCGCGCCAGACCGAGTTTATTGGTATCGTCTCTTACCCACAGGACCGGAAACTTGCACGTTGATGACCACCATGATCATCCCAAAAGCCGCCAAGGAAATGCCGAATTACGAGGGAGTTCTCAAAACAGAAATCCAAGCCGGCATCAATTTCCACATGGAAGACATGGAAGTCTGCGTGGCCACTCAGCGCGGCATGAGCTCCATCGGCCATGCTCCAGGCCACCTCAGCCATCTAGAAGAACCCATCTGGCACTTCGAAAAATACCTCGCCGGAGTGATCAAGCGTGCCGTGACCTGACCGATGAGTGCTACAATCGCTACAATAATCAGATGCACCATAAATAAAATTACAGTATGACGAATCATTTTTTTCTTCATACTGGCTCCCCGCCTGCTTAGTCGTCCTTGCATGGCAGATGACGAAAGCAATGAAGGCGTGAGGCGGGTGACCGTCTCCATGCAAGATGGAACTTTCCAAGCGCTTGATCGCCTCACCGCTGCCCGGGGATTCGATAGCCGCTCGCAGGCTGTCGCGGAAATGATCCACCAGCACGCCGCCCAGCATTTGGGAAAAATCGGCACGGAAGTGATGGCTGGCACACTCACATTGGTTTACGACGAGTCAAAAAGCACCCTGCTGCGCGATCTCTCACGCATCTTCCGAGAACACATCGCGGAAGTCATTTCCTCGCAACACATTCTGCTGGAAGACGAGCACGTGCTGG
>JAYULG010000315.1:0-2651 GCA_043763755.1 Akkermansiaceae bacterium
TCAATCTCAGTATGACTATTTCAATCAAACGGGACCCGTGGAATATCTACCCAATGCTCAGCACCGAGAGGAAAATGTTCTGCGATAGCGAGTTCGATCTGGCAAGTGAGCGCTGTGACCATGCCCTCGAACAAAATTTTACCTTGTTCTGCCGTGGCGCGAGATGGGTATCCCGTGACTCCATTGAGGCTAGTCTGCGCAACGGGGTATGAAAAAACGCCTCTTCTAGTGCGGTCTACATCATCCGAAGTTGATAACCTGTCGAGATGCACGAGATCGGGATGAAGGTGAAGCATTAATGCAGTTTCCGCCTGATTTGCATGAAGGTCTTCCGCATCTTGAGTGTATTCCGCCCAAATGGCATCCGTCAGTTTGAAGACGTGGATGAGGCCGATCTGTAGATTGCCAAGGTGGGTGAGACGGAGTTGATCCACGGCCACCCTAGCGGCCGCGTCGTTGCCGAAATGTGCGTTGATGAACAAAATTTTTCTCCAACCAGTGGCCACTGCCCACGCGGTGATCTCACGCAGGCTTGCGATAAAAGTTTCATGCCGCAGCGAAAACGTGCCCGGCCACTTCGGAGTGTGGCCTTGTGAGACAGTATAGCGCAATGCTGGCAATACTGGAACTCTAGTAAGTGCGGAAGCGGCATGACAAGCGGCTTCTGCTAGGAGAGTATCCATTGCCACTGGAAGATGTGGCCCGTGCTGTTCCGTTGCGCCGAGGGGCAGCAGTAAGAGACCTCCGTTTTCTTCGCGCAGAGCACTAATTTCCGGCCATGCCAAATTTTCTAACAATATAGGCTTCATAGATTCAATACACTTGGTTGTGGCTACCCACATCTAGAAGAATCACCGTAATGAATCCGTCTTCTTCGCGATAGCAAACCCGCAGGTCAAAACCAGCCGAAAACAAGCGCAACTCTTTCATGGCTCCTTTCAAAGCGCCGTCGTGGAGGATGGAGTTACGGCGGCTTTTTGCGAAGGTAAGCAAAGCATCATCAATGGCCAGTTGCTGTTCGTTGTTAAGTCTCTTGTAGGCCTTTACGAGCTTCCGATGAGAAATGACATTCATTGTGACTCAATCATCAAAATCATGACTTTGCTTCATAAAGGTAACCAGGTCCTTCATATTATCGAATAACCCCACAAGGTTCTTCGGATCTTTGGACTCCTCCCACGCCTGCAAAATGCGGGCTTCTGCTTCCGGGGAGAATTCAGGTTCTGCTTTAAGCCGGAATGGGATGCTGCGGGTCTTTGCCACCTTGGTAAAAAACAGCCGGATGGCCGTGGTGGCATCTAGACCTAGATCGGCGAATACATCATCGGCAGCCTCCTTGAGACTGCGGTCAATGCGAATTTGGAGTTTTACAGAGTCGCTCATTGGCAAAAAGTATCTTTTATTACTCCAAAAAGCAAGAAACTTTCTCATTTCGAGGCAACCGTTACTTCCGACAATGAATGCTCTAACCTCATGCGCAAATCGATCATAGATTGCGGCACCCACTGCGATGGACCGAACGCCCGGAACTCCGCCGAACCAGCAAGCACATTTGCAGCATCCGGATAAACGTGGCGAAGACCTGTTGGCGTTGCTAGATGAATCAGAGCGAAGGTGGGCTCCCATTCACGATCCCTTGAGTAAGGAACATCGCGTAAGGAACTTCGAATCGCGCCCTGAGCTCACGGATCAATCGCCACCGTCTGGATACCAAGGCGAAGTGTGCAAGCAGCCCTTTCGAACAACAGAGACTCTCGATTCGTCTGTGTAGCTTTTCCTCTTCAGCGCGAAGTCTCTCACGGGCAAACGCATTCATATAATCATCCCATCCACTAGCATGGACTCCACATGCTGGCTGGAACCTTCGGTGTTTCTCTGAGAAATGATTCACGATGTTGAGGTCTTTGGTTTCTTGCCTAGATTCTGTGGCTGAAGCTCGAAGCAAGCAAAGCCGTTGAAAGAGAAATAGGCATGCTTAGGGTTTCCTTGGGCTACTACAGGAACACGAAGTTTCCACAGCCTAGCCAACATTAAATCGATACCTAAATATGCCATGACTCATCCGTATTACGTCGGACACGATGTCCACAAGAAAACAATTTCCAGCGCCCGCGACCATGCCGGAAGTCGCGAGGAAGCCACCTACCACGGCCATTGCGGCGGCAGCGTCGCCGCTGCTGTCAAAGCTCTTTAGAAGATTGCGGAGAAACTCAAAGTCGAATTCACCTGCGAACTACCGAAATAACTCATATGAATATAGAAAATTACGAATACCTGAAAAGCAGCCTCCCGCTCGCGCATGAGGGCATGAAAAAAATGATTGCCGAGGGCATGAAGTGGGGTGACTGGGCGAACGACCTCCAAGTGCTGATGACCGATCTGGTGTCATACTTCGGTGAAAAGGAGGGCATCTGCTTGGATTTCTTGGAGAACGTCAAAGCTCTGGCACAGATGGGGCGAGAGGGAGCGTCGATAGCAGGAAAGACTTCCAAGTTCCTCGACGCTCCGAGAACAAGGTCGCCCCATCTGTTGTCCAGCAGCGTCTTGTGTGTACCCAGCATGGGCACGTTGTAAATGGGGTTCAAGTCCCTTGTGGAAATACCAGAACATGAAAATGAAGAAACCACCATCTGAAGCCAACTCGGGAGCGG
>JAYULG010000316.1:0-9359 GCA_043763755.1 Akkermansiaceae bacterium
GCAGCTTGCAAGAGGTTCGTGCGAAGGAAATGCTCGCCTATGTCCGGGGTCACTGGCGCATAGAGAACAGTTGCCACTGGGTTCTTGATGCGATCTACCGGGAGGATCACAACCAGACCCGCGACCGCACCGCCGCCGCCAACCAGTCCATCATGCGGCGAATGGCTCTTAACGCCCACAACCTCATGCCATACGAAGGCAAAAAGCGCAAAAGCCTACCCAAACGCGAACTCCGTGCCGCCAGCCAAACCGACTACCTCGAAAAACTACTCTCCCTAATGTAGGCACCCTGCTCCGGGGGCCACGATTTCGGGCTTGACCCGCCCATCATCTGTCGGCCCGTAAGAAGAAAAGTATGCAAGGTTGCTGGCTCCATCCACTCCACCCACGGTGAGCATATTCTTGGAGGTAGAGGTGGGTGGTAAAGTATCAAAATTTGCAGCACCATCCGAGGGTGGCGTACCCGTGGCCACCACAAAACTACCAGCAGTCAACGGGAACGGATAGAAACGGCTACCGTTATACAAGCCTTGGAGACCATTTCTGAAAGTGTAATATAATCCAGTTTGGCCATCAAACACTCTTTTCACCGCACCTGCATTTACCCAGCCTATTTCTGACTCAAAAGGATCTCGGTCATTTCCAGATGAGCGGACTTGTAAAGTCCAAGGCTTTCCAACAGCAACTCCGTCGTATTCTCTCGAAATACCAGAGTATCGCCCATAATCCACAGCTTCAGATGAGGAAATACCTATATCACCAAACCAAGCAAGAACTGGCGCTATATCCCCACCTCCGAAATCGATGTTTTGAAAGAACCAACCTAAGCTTTGGTTATAGGAGTGATTTGAAACTCTCGCAGCACCTAGTGGCCTTCCTACCATTTCACTGCGATCATTAGAGAAGTTCCAAGACGTGATCTTACCGTTAGTGGCTGCTCCGATGGAAAGATTTCCTGTTCCGTCATCCATCAGGCCGAGCCCCGCCATGATTCCAGCCATCTGCGTAGAATGCTCTTTTGGGGTGGAAGCATCCATTTGAAACACCCTGCTGAGATTGGTAATAGAATTCTGTAAATCAACATGAGTCTGTCTCGGAAGCCCCTCATCCCAAATCTCGATGGAACGGTCCGTCTGCATCAAGCCAAGCGGTGAACCATCTAGCGAAAGCCCCAAGGCTCCACCTACTTGGAGTTGGTCAGCTTGAACTTGGACATTCGACAGTGTATCGTTACTGATGAAAATGGTCGGCCTGCCGTATTCCTCATCAACTAGAACTGCCTCACGCCCTTTGAGCTTAGATTCTATTTCTCTTCCTGCGGCTCGTGCATCTGCCTTGGCCCGCGCCATGTTGGATTTTCCAGCGGTATCTAGTGCTGCACTAAACCGCGCCGCGTATCGTTGTATCTCAGCCGCCTCATCTGTAGTGCTAGCGGGGCCATTCGCGGTGGCGGCCGGCGAAGTAAATGTTTGCGCGATGAATTGGTCCCTGCGGACAACCGCTAGTTTAGTATCAGCGGCACCCGCAAGTTTGTAATTGGTCCAAGTGAGTGGATCTTGGAAAAGTCTCATTTCGTCCAAATTGCTTATCCCGTCTCTGTCTGGATCATCTGCGGCTTTGAGCGGTTCTGCACCAATCGCAAACGCTTGATACCAAAGGTCATCAAAACCGTCTTTGTCGTTATCAGTGAACTCTCCACTCTTTGAATTCATGCTGACAGGAGGTGTCACGCCACCGAACGCTTCTGTTTTTTGTGCATGCAGCACTCCGGTGAAGGAGGCCAATGAAACAATGATGTAGTTATTGTAATATTTTGTTTTTATGATAGGTTCATTTCTATGGGATTAATTGAAAGTCATATCTATCGTTAGACGGGGGTTACGGAGTTGCCAAATATTTTCATGTGACGAATTTGTTGTAATCATATGTCTACAGCCCCGGATGGTTCTGGTCTGTTGATCTCGGTAAAACGAGATTTGAATCTGGCGATCACGTCGATGCTGTTTATGCCGCCGCCGAGGGTGTCGGTGCCGCAGACGACTTTGAGCAGTCCGCGGGCGGTGAGTTTTTCAACTAACAACCGGTATTTCGGCAGCAGGCCGGCGTGGTGGAGGAGTTTTGGGTAAAGCTGAAATTCTGAAATCTGAAACGCTGAGATGAAGAGGAAGAATAAGGCCGCGCATTTTAATCCAGCCAGTTTTCAAGCCGCAGGCCGGGGACTTGGGCGAAGTCCACGGTGTTGCGGGTGAGGAGCGTGGCGTCGTGGGCCAGGGCGATGCAGGCGATTTTCAGGTCCATGGTGCCGATGCGGATTCGGCGCTTTTGAAATTGGCGGAGCAATGTTGCCGCTTCCTGATCGAAAGGGAGGACCAGCCAGCGGGAGAACAAATCGACCTGTTTTTGCAGTCGCGCATAGACCGGGATTTGCCAGTCCGGGTCATTGGAGCGGTTGAGAAGTGCCAGCCAACCGCGAAGGTGTTCTTCGACAGTGATGATGGTCGTGGCGAGAGGGTCGGTTTGATTCTTGAGGCGCGTGCGCAAAAGTCGTCCGGAGGCGGAGTTTTCCTCAAGTTCGGCGAGGTGATTTGTATCAAGCACCTTCACGATCTTCAAGCGGGGGTTGGCTTTCGCGATACTCCCGGCCCAAGCTCATGGCTTCCTTGAAAAGCGGGTCGCTCTCGAATACGCCCACAGTGCTTTCCCAGTCATTTTTCACTGACGCGGATCGACCGAGGATTGCTTTCATCCCGGCAACTTCCTCTTCCAGTGATTTCACGCGTTCTTCCACCGTCATCATGCTGGAGAGGCTAGCATACCGATCTCAGGAGTGAAAATCGAATTTTTGTTGGAATCAACTTCGCGGGCGATGGCGTGTTTTTCCTCCTTGGTGCAGAAGTTGGTGGATAGCAGGTCGCGGGCGGTGTCGGCGCAGGCGTTCTGGGTGAAGTGGACGAGGTAGACGGGCGAGCGGCCTTGTTCGTTGAGTTCGGCGACTTTTTCCTGGAGCTGGGTGGTGGAGTATTCGAATTCGAGCGGGACCGGGCGTTGGTCGGACTGGACGAGGGTGGTGGGCGCGCCTGTTAGCGCGGTGAGTTGCTTGGAGAAAAATGACGAGTCGCCGAGGGTGGCGGACATGAGGAGGAAACGGGCGCGCGGCAATGTCAGCAGCGGGATTTGCCAGGCGGCACCGCGCGAGTGGTCGGAGTAGTAGTGGAACTCGTCCATGATGACGTCGTCCACCGGGGCGTGCGCGCCGTCGCGGAGGGCGATGTTGGCGAGGATTTCGGCGGTGCAGCAGATGACCGGGGCGTCGTGGTTGACGGTGGCATCGCCGGTGATCATGCCGACGTTTTCCGGGCCGAGCACGTGGCAGAGGGAGAGGAATTTCTCGTTGGCGAGGGCCTTGATCGGGACGGTGTAGTACGAGCGGCGGCCTTGGCAGAGGGATTTGAACTGGAGGGCGAGGGCGACGAGGGATTTCCCGGAGCCGGTCGGGGTGTTGAGGATAACGTTGTTGCCGGCGAAAAGCTCGAGGATGGCTTCCTCCTGATGGTCGTAGGGCTCGGTGTCGGTGGCGGCGAGGTAATCGAGGAAGATGTTGAGGATGTCGTCCGGGGTCGGGTTTTCGGGGAGGTTCTTGCGGCTGAGCGGGGCGGACATGCGGGGAGCATGAAGAAGGAAAAGCTCACCGCAAAGGCGCAAAGGGCGCAGAGAGGGGCGGGGAAAACAATTTGAAATGCTGCTCGCATCTGCGACGGAAATGCGGCATTTTTTCGCCATGAGCATGCTGACCCTTACACCAACTGCCGCCCGGGGCAATCTTTCCGAACTGCTCCGTCGGGCACTCAAGGGAGATGACATCGGCATCGTGGTCGATGGCAAAATCGTCGCTCTCCGACCGGTCGCGGTGGAGTCCACGGACTACGCGATGCGTGAATATGGCGCGACGGCGGAGGAATTGAATCAATTCGATAAACGAACTCATGGCCAAATCGAAAAAGCCCGCAAAGAAGGCAAGGTCAACGATTTCACCGGAGACATCGACTGCCTGCTGGCAGCCCCTGCGGGTGCTCCGCCGATGACTCCTGAACGGATCAAACAAATCCTCGAGGAGACCCCATGAGCTGGTTGCTGGACGTGAATTTACTGCTCGCCAGCCGCTGGACCACTCATGTGGATCACGTTGCAGTGCGGGCATGGTTGGACGAGCAAGCCGAGTTTCACACCACTCCCATTGTCGAACTCGGATTCATGCGCGTGAGCCTCAGTCCCGGCTATACCGCATCCTGGCAGGATTCTCACCGTTCCCTGCTCAGCCTCTATTCCCGCCCGGCCCATCGTTTCCTCGCCGACGACCTGACCGCCACCGATTCGCCCGAATCCTCTTACAAGGACACCACTGACGCCCACCTGGTGCGACTCGCTGTCCATCACGGACTCAAGCTCGCCACCTTGGACATGGCACTGCTCGCGAAACCTTGGGCATCCGGTCTGGCGTTCAATCCCATTCTTGAAACACCATGAGTTCGTGGAGACAACTCCATTGATGACCATGAAACGAACCACCGAACTGATCCCGCTGATGAATTTCTTCGCAGAAACGCTTCGCGAAACCTTGGACGAATGGGATGTATCGCAAGCGGAAGTCTCGCGGATGAAGGGGATTCCCTCGCCCCATCTGACCGACATGAAAAAAAGCCGCAGATGCTGCACGCCTGAATACGATCTGTGCCTGAGCCGTTTCTTCGGAACCTCTCCGGCTTCTGGATGAGGCTCCAACTAGATTACGAACTGATGCGGGCCGTGAGTGAGAAGGTGGAGAAAGTCAGTCGCACGCTGCTTGAGATACCGGAAATGTTTTAATGAGTACCTGATCCGAAAAAAGCTCCCTTTCACTTCGCTGCCCTGCCGTCATCTAGCTTCCGCAAGACTGGCATCAAACAAAATCTAAGGACAAGCCACCAAAGGATCCTAGCTGGAGCACTGTAGCACTCACCTTCCGAAACAAACCCGTGTGCAGTCCGGTTGCGGAAGTCCGCTCCACGCTTTTCGATCAAAAGCCCTCGAAGCTCGAAAACGACTGACTCTGTGAAGATCTCCGTTGTCTCTTTAAGATCAAATAAAGGTCCAAGAACCTTGACCGGCTGAGTGCCGTCAGAAAGGAGGTTTGAAACATCCGCCCCATTTCCCTCCAACACGTATCGAATCGAATTCTCGATCTGCGGAACTAGAAGGTGAGCCGCCACAAGGAAGTCGCCGTGAAAACCAGCGTGCAAGCCTCTCAGGAATATCCCCTCATGTCCGGGAGGAACAAACGGATTATTTTGAACTAGGAAGAGCAAATCGCCTAGCTCCGGATGATGATCATTTAGAATAGTGACGCGGGCAGGCTCGATGAATCCAGAAACCCGAAGCCCCCATTGGAACTTCGAAAGGTGTGAGAACATTTCAGCTTCCAATGCCTCCTCCGCTTCCTTGCCCTCTAAATTTGAAAGCCCGGGAAGATTGACACTGGTGCGCCCTTTATTGTCCACAAGAGAACCGCCAAAGAGATGCTGTAGTGGGAAGTCCTTCGCATTCTGAATCACACTGGCCTTTAGCTCCTCCAGCTTTACGAGCCCGGTCCCGAATGCGAAGTGTTGAAGTGCATCGATCCATTCCCGTCCGGCAACATGCTCTCTTGCCCCCTTAACCAGATCTGCGATGTCGACGCTGTGCTCGAATTGCTGCATTTCACCCAGAGCGCGCTCCTGATACTCGACAAGAGTCCGCTTCAGATCCGCAATCCGCTCCCTCTGTCCCCCGGCCCTGCGAAGTGCTTCAACTCCGCTTTTGAGCAGGCCCGATGCAGCCATGTAGCTCGGATTTCCGTCCTCGATATGCCTGAGTGCCTCAGTAACGAAAGTTTCGGCGGCCCTGAGACCTGCATCCTTTGCTCCTGCTTTGTCTTTCGCTCGGAGCAAAAAATCGGTTTCCAATTCCCAATAGCTTCTCGCGCGCCGGTAATCTTCTGACTCAACGGCCCGTTCTCCAATGCTACGGGCGATTTCAGCTAAATCAGAAGGCTCTCCACAATCGATATCAGATGCCAAACGCAAGAGTTGTGCCGTCCTAAAGCCCTCCTCAGTTGTTGCATCACGGTTCAATGCTTCGAGCAGAATCGCAACAGCATGCTCAAATTCAGCCTTGCCGCGGCCGAGTCTGAAGCTGAGACGGAGTCCACGTCTGTATAGTTTAACGGCATGCACCCATCCGGTCTCAACGTCCACCGCAACTGCGGCAGCTAAATAGGATTTCGCCGCCTCACGACAAAACTCGTGCTTCCTTCGCCGCTCCCAAAGAACATCGAACATCCTTGCACGGAGAGTTGGATCAGTGAGCCGATTTGCTACAGCTTTAAGAATCTCAAAATCGGACTCCTGCAGATCGTCAGGAACAAGGCTTCTTTGCCCATCCATGGTCCACATCGGAGTGAACGGCTTTGACGGGTCTCCTTCTCCCAATTGGAACGAGCAAATCGTTCCCATGAACTTGTAAACCGCCGCTTTCCCACCATCGCCACCTTCCTCAGCCTCCTTTGACGCGCTACTGAAGGGAGTGACGTAGTAGCTGCAGGTGCCATCCTTCGCTCCTGCGATTGGTTTTTCCAAATCGGTCCGCTCGATATCCTCAAGTGTCCCCTTGAAAACTGATTCTTGTTCAGACATGTTTCGAGTAAGTTTTTCGTGTCAGGTTTCGCATTTCAACAATTCCGGCATTTCACGCTGCGCAGGGTTGCACTTCCTTGCGGATGGCTTCGCCTTTTTCGCGGTCAGCGCGCATGAATTCGTAGTCGAGTTGGAGGTTCATCCACATGCCGGGAGTGATGCCGAAGAAGGCGCTCAGGCGCAGATCGTATTCCGGGGTGCAGCGGCGTTTGCCCTGTTTCATCTGGGTGAGGTGGGGCGCGGGAATGCCGCAGCGACGGGCGATCTCCGCTTGGGACAGGTCGGATTCTTCAAGCGTTTCGCGGAGGGTCTCGGCGAAGAAGTTGAGCAGCGGGATGAGTTGCGGTTTCTTTTTCATGGCGGTAGCTCAGTGAGACGAGGTGATTGGCATAGGGCACGTTCGCGATCTTCAGGAAAACGCCTCGATGCGATCCGCATAGACGCAAACGAGCTTGTGCGCGGGAAGCAAGGATTCGACCTGCGGCCACACTGACGCGAGGAAGCGGTGAAACTCCTTGCGCCGCATGTTGCCGAAACGCAAATGCACGATCCATGGCGGCGGCACGCTCACCAAGATGCGATCCGCGAAGTCGGTATCCTTGGTGACAATCACCCACTGACTCGCTCCCGCGAGATCCCATAGCTCGCTATCGGTGGGATTTCCACCGAAGTCCCGCGCATGGTTGACGGGCAGCGACGGAGAAAAAGTCAGCCTCATTGGCAGGTTCTCATCCAGAAGAAAGCCCTTCACGCGAGAGCGGCGATTTGAAAGTGATTCGCCATCAGCCGCGACGCCCAATCCATGCAGGCTAACACATCCTCACGGGTCAAGGCTGGATATTCCTCAAGAACATCCTCAACGGTGTCTCCCGCGGCTAGGAACTCCATCACCGTTTGCACCGTGATGCGGGTCCCCCTCACCACAGGGCGTCCATTGCAGATCGCCGGATCAATCGTGATTAAATCCTTCATGAGCAAACTATGGGGATGGTGGAGGTGGATTGCAACGCAGCAGTTGCGCGGCGGCAGCGATGCCCATTTCCCGTGCGGCGACTTCATCGTATTCCAGGAGAATCTCGGTCGTGACGGCCCAGATCAACCGGCCATCAATGAGCGCTTGGCGGACGGGTAGCCACGGACCATTGCGGCCGAACATTCCCAGAACGACGTTGGTGTCGATGCAGACCGTCATTGATACGGACGCAAAGCACGATGTTCCGCGACGGCGACGGCGATGCTCTCAAGGGTGAGCTTGGCCGCGTTTTGAGCGGCGTCAGCAACGTCATCGAGTTCGCCCGCGAGTTGATGCAATTCGATTTCCAAGAGCGCGCGATGCGCCAGACCGAGATGTTCATCGCTCAGGCGATCCAGCTCGGCGTGGAGCAGAGGACGGAGCTTTCCCGGATCTGGAGGGGTGGTGAGAGTGATGCTCATGGGCTGAGATTAGCACATCAACACGAGAGATGAAGTCGATTTTTTGGAGGGATCAACATGGCGGGCGATGGCGGTTTTTCCTCCTTGGTGCAGAAGTTGGTGGAGAGCTGGTCGCGGGCGGTGTCGGCGCAGGCGTTCTGGGTGAAGTGCACGAGATAGACGGGCGAGCGACCTTGTTCGTTGAGCTCGGCGACTTTTTCCTGGAGCTGGGTGGTGGAGTATTCGAACTCGAGCGAGACATGTTTCGGGTCAGGTTACGAATTTCACCATTTTCGTTTATTTCACGCCGCACAGGGCTGGACTTCCTTGCGAATGGCTTCGCCTTTTTCGCGGCCAGTGCGCATGAATTCCTAGTCGAGTTGGAGGTTCATCTACATGCCGAGGGGATGCTGGAGAGGGTGGTTGCTAGGGCGAGAAAGGATTCAGCAGTTTCACGCCCGCGTTTTTAAAATCAGCCATATTCCTTGTCACCATGGTCAGGCCGTGGCGCTGGGCGGTTGCGGCGAGCTGGCTATCGAGGGTGGGGATGTGGATTCCCTTTTTTTCGAGGCTTGCAACGAGCTGCCCCCAAACATGGGCGGTGCTGGTGTTGAAGCTTAAAACTCTGCCGTCCATGCGCTCACAAACGGCTTTGAACCACGTTTGGAGGCTTGTTTTACGTTTGCCTGTAGGCAGCAACTCCAAACCTTTGCGGATTTCTCCGAGCGAAATGCTGCTGACGTAGAGATGCGGCTCATGCTTAACGAACCACGCCATGACCTCTCCGGCTGGCTGTGGTTTGGCGAGTTCGCTAAGGACATTCGTATCCACCAAGTAGTTCATAACTCGATGGAGCGTGGCAGGTCGCTGGCTCTGGCTGGCACCTCGAACGGATAGGGACAGGCTTGCAGGAGGTCGATGAGACCGTGATTGGGCGGACGGCTAATCCGCCGGAGCAAAATGGTGTCTTCATCATCAATGAAGACTTCAAAATCCTGTCCCGGTTGTAGATGCATTTGCTCCCGCACGGCACTGGGCAGGACAATTTGACCTTTTTGTGAAAGAACGGTGGTCATAGTGGGAAAATCCTACGTTGTTTCATTGGGGAGGCAATTCTTTGTTTGAAAGTATTGAGTTTGCGGCGGGCGATGGCGTGTTTTTCCTCCTTGCTGCAGAAGTTGGTGGAGAGCAGATCGCGGGCGGTGTCGGCGCAGGCGTTCTGGGTGAAGTGGACGAGGT
>JAYULG010000317.1:0-2633 GCA_043763755.1 Akkermansiaceae bacterium
TGTCTGTTATTTGGGACTCCAAGCAGAAAGCCTGTCGTGTAAATTATTGGCGCTTCACGCTTCCAACAGTCTGACAACTACGGCTGCAAGAATTCCATCTTGTCGGTGGACTTCTTCAATCGGGCTAGGTTTTTGTGTGATTTCCCAAGTTCGTCGAAGTGGGCGACGCCGCACTTGATCTTGTGGTCCTCGCGGGTTCGGAGGTCGTCGGTGAACATGCCGCTCTTGGTTTCGACGACGAAATAGAGGCGGTCTTCGCCGTCGATTTCCACGACGATGGCCCAGTCGGGGTTGTAGGTGCCGAGCGGAGTGGGAATCACGAACCAACCCGGGAGTTTGGCGAAGATTTTGACGGCTTCGTTCTTTTCGAGATTCTCGGCGAATTGGCGCTCGGTGTCGGAGTCGTATCGGACTTGCTCATGGGCCGCCTTGGTGGCGGTGATCATGGAACCGAGGTAGCCGAAGAGTTCTTCGGTTTCGAACAACTCCTGGGCGTAGTATTCTTCGGCTCCGATCCGGTGGTATTTGATGCCATCGACAATGGCGAGCTGCTTGGCGCGGTTGATCGCCTCGGCAGCGGTGTCGATGAAGAGCTGGGGGTTGCGCTTGAAATCATTCAGCCGACCGCTGGAAGTGAGAATCGTCGCGATGGAGCGGCGGGTGAGTTGGGTGCGGTTTTGAAGTTCAGTTAGGATGTCGGGAAGGACGAGGTTGTTCTCTTCGATGGCGACGGGCGCGGAGGTGGCGACTTCTTTGGCGTCGATCCCGGAACGCCCGATGCCAAGTTCTGCGATTTGCCAGACGAGGGTGGCGCGTGGGACGGGCGGTGCTTGTTGGAGACTTTTGGAACAGGCGGCGATCAGGGCGGCGTTGTCAAACTCCACGCGGTAGGTGGTTTTGTGTTTGATGCGGTCCCAGAGTTCCTTGAATCGAGTATCTAGCAGCACTGCCTTGCGGACCGGAATCGTGACTTTTTCATCGGCATTCTTGATTTCCAGTTTGCCGGAAAGTTTGCGCAGGATCTGTTGGATTTGTGGCGCGGCGGCATCGAATCCGGGAGGCAGGCTGAGTGTGTTGTTTTTGAGCGCAGCGCGTAACGCATCCTGCACCTTGCCTTTGGAGTCGATGTAACTCTGCTTCTTGAGGTGATCCCAGATGACCAGTGATTGATCTTCGAGTGGGACTAACTCGCCGTTTGCGTCGGGCACGGTGACGGCGGCGAAATGGTCGTCGTCCACGACGCCGAACTTGATGCCCATTTCGTCTTCGGTTTCCTTTTGAAGTCTTTCGGCATACTCGGCGTAGCCTTCGCTCGCGATGACGGTGAGGGTGTTGACCGCGAATCCCCGGACGCGTTCGCCATCTTGATTGACGCAAAGGCGGAGGCCTCGCCCGATGGTTTGGCGGCGCTGGGTCTCGGTGGCCATGTCACGGAGGGAACAGATTTGGAAAACATTGGGATTGTCCCAGCCTTCGCGAAGGGCGGAGTGAGAGAAGATGAACTTGAGGGGAGTCTCAAATCCAAGGAGCTTTTCCTTCTCTTTCATGATTAGGTTGTAGGCGCGCTCTGCGCCTTGCCGCCCGCTTTCGTTGCTTTCGCTGGTGTCCGTCCACCCGCCGTTTTTGTCGATGGAGAAATAGCCGTTATGGACTTGTGAAGGCAGGCTCGCGGTATCGACTTCCTTGAAAAGCGTTTGGTATTCCGGCAAGGCGATGGCACGGGCGTATTCTTCCTCAAACATCGTTGCGAAGGTGCCTCGGATAGCCTGCCCGCATTCATCGTAGGATCGGTAGTCTTTGACGCTCTTGATGAAAAACAGGGAGAGCACCTTGATGCCGAGCGGCGTGAAGCGGAGTTCCTTGTCGAGGTGAGCCTTGATGGTCCCGGCGGATCATCTGACGGCCAATGGCATCCTCGTCGATGGCTCCGTGGATTTCTCCCTTGCCGAGGAAGATGCTGTTGCCGGGGTGGACTTTGATTTCCAACAACTCGCTGCCCTTGGCGGCGCGAATTTCTCCGATGCTGTGGTTGCGGTAAATTTCCCGGCCGGTGATCATTTCCAGATCATCGCCATCCATGACTTGCATTTCGGTGCGGCTCACGGACTTGCCGTTTTGCTTGTCCACCTCGATGACGGTTTTCGGTGTGCCACGTGTGGCTTTGACGCTTACGAAACGGATGTAGGGCCGGTTGAAGGCATTGCTGATCTTCGGTGATGCCACTTCGATCTGCTTGACGAGTTTACGCTCGTAGGCATCCACGGAATCGAGTTTGAAAACGAGGTGGTGTGCCTCTTTCGGAGTGGCGGAATAGCGCAGCTTGCAGAGCGGATTCAATTCGAGAATCGCCTGCCGTCCTTTGCCTTCCAGTCCACCTTCGACGCTTTGCGGCTCGTCGATGATGACGATGGGCAGGGTGGCGCGGATCAGGTCGATGGGCTTCTCGCCGCCGGTTTTCTCCGAGTCTTTGTAAATCACGGCGTAGTCCTTGCGCACGATCGACTGCACGGTCATGACCATGAACTGGAGGTTGGGACTGGTGGCGAAATTTCGGACCTGCCCTGGTTTGGTGGAATCGTAAATAAACGCGTCGAATGGCACGCCGGAGTAAAGCGCCTTGAAATGATCTTCCA
>JAYULG010000318.1:0-2631 GCA_043763755.1 Akkermansiaceae bacterium
GGTCACGAAGACGCGCTTGGTGTGAGATGTTAGAACCTTGAGATCGAGTGGCTCCGGCTTTGGTGCGGGTTCGACCCGTGTTCCATCTGAGATCGGGCCTGGAATGCAGACGGACCACCGGAGAGTTAAATCCCCTTGGCCGTTTGTCGTTAGGGGAAATAGCGGCCCAGCGGAGAGGAAAAGATAGAATCCTAAGTTCAAATTTCTTTCCGACATTGCTGCAAACCAAAAGGGCTGGGGCTGCATTGGCAAGGGCAGAACTTATATTTTGCGACAAAGAAAAAATCTACTGGGTGAACGTGTGAGAAAATTCCGATGTGCGGGGGCGATTTCACAAGACGCTTTTGCCGCGTCTTGCCAATTGCTTGGCTGGGATCTAGCACGCGGGACATTGGCGAAAATTGAGTCAGGTATTCGGCAAGTAAACGATGCCGAAGTGATTTTATTGGCACATGTGCTTAGAGTGGAAGTGGGTGAGCTCCTCGGAGGGATGGCCATCGAAGACGCGATCCTAGCCGCTAGACATGGAGCTGAGGGGAAATAGTCATTTAGAGTGGAATTCTTGAAACCTCCGAGAGTGGGCAGTTATATTGGTTCCTCAGCTAAAGATTTCGCCTCATTCCTCGCAGGCACACTTAGCAACTATATTTACGATAAGCCCGGCCTCCCAGAGGTATTGCCCGAGTGGATTGGGATGTGCGGCATTGCCCTCAATGAGTCGCAAACGCATGGGGGCTGCACAAGCCATTCTGCCATCCTGCTGCGGCAGCAAGAATCAATCTGGAGCTGCGGCTGGCGGCGGCGTGGGTATGGATTCGTAAACGATGAGGCTTGATGCCGGGAGCGATAAAGTCATCGGTCCATCCGCTGGAATAGCGGCGATATCTGAGAGTGTAGCATGGCCGACGATGGCGGCAGGGCGGAGGGTTTTGCCACTGGATTTTATCTCTGGTGGCAGCACGATCTTGCAATCGATCGGTAAAATTTCACGGGCCTCAGGTGAGGCATTCATAGCGATGACGGCGAAGGAATCTCCATCATCTGAAGCACGGGCAAACGCAAAGATGCCGTCGTCTTGCTTTGTCTCGCCGCTATCCACCCAGAGCGGGAGCCATTTCCCAGTGGTGAGCACAGGCAGCCTTTGGCGCAGCGCCGTGAGAGCAGAAATCTCCTTAAAAGTGGCAGAATTTTTGATCTCTGCGATGGAGGGGCCGCCCCTCTTTTTAATGAACATCATGCGGCCAGTCTCACCATCTTCGCCAATTTTCCCCTCTTCATCTAACAATGAGAACTCCGCTCCGTAATACAAACACGGGATGCCTGGTGCCACGAGTAGCAAGGCTTGGGCAAGGCGATTTCTTCGCTCGCTGATGCCAGAGACGCGGAAGCGATTGAGTCCATCATGATTTTCAATAAATGTGATGATCTTTTGTTGAGAGTTCAGGCCATCTGGACCTGGATTAGGATTGTAAAAGGCCCGCCCAGATTCGCTTTTCGCGGTTCGGATCTTGAAGGATTTCTCCAATGCTGAAGGGGATCCAAAATTATTCCCTGGCTTCCGGAGATACTCGCGTGCGCTGAAACAGAAATTAAAATCCAAGACTGAATCAAGCACGGGGCGGGTGTTTTTTGGCCAATCAGATGGCCAAGTGTAGCGGCCTAATACCTCGGGATTTCCATCATAGATTTCCCCGAAAAGCAGCTTCTCCACTGCCTCACTGCCTAGCTTGATTCGTAAGCGAGCCGTGAAGGCATCCCAGAACTGATGGTGCACGTGCTTGACGGTATCGATCCTCAAGCCATCTACCCCTACGGAGGTGAGGTAGAAATGATAGATCGTCACAAATTCATCGACGAGCGCATCAAAGTAAGTGGCATCCGGAGCAGTCCAAAAATCTCTCAATGAGAAAAAATCGCAGGTCACTTCTTCACCATCAGACTTGCCGAGGCTATCTGAAGAAAAACCCTTTCTACCATAAACTTCCAGCTCCGAGAGGATACCAGTAGTGGGAATCTTAGCACCTAACAATCTTCGCGGTCCATCTGGCTGCGTGCGGTTGAGATTCCATTTAGGGACATCCGCCCACTGCGCATTTTCATAATACCCAGCGTCTTTGAAGGGCTGGATCCATTCTTCTTGTTTACTCACATCGAATTTATCATTGTCATTCGCATCGTAATAGAAAACAGGCCCCGCATGATTGAGGACTACGTCTTGGATCACTTTGATGCCCTTGGAATGAGCCAGTTTTACGAAGTCCCGATAATGCTTCATGCGGCCTTCAGCATTATCGGAATAAAGATCACCTGTTAGGGACTTACGGCTAATGAGGTGAGGATCAATGTCTAACCAATCCTGAGTCCAGTATCCGTGGTAGCCAGTCTTCGATCCGCCAAGATCATAGCCAGAGCGCCAGACATTTTTTACAACCGGAGTGAGCCATAGCGCCGTGATGCCGAGATTATTAAAATATCCAGATGCCAGCGTTTGCTCAAGACCACGCAAGTCACCGCCATGGTAGCGCCCGATGTCCTTTTGTTGGAGATCATATAGCGCCGGATCACACTCGCTGGGACTATTGTTCTGAGGATCTCCATCCAAAAACCGATCCGTCATCACGAAATACATAA
>JAYULG010000319.1:0-2619 GCA_043763755.1 Akkermansiaceae bacterium
CCGCTACAGTGATGAATAAGCTTTCGGACAAGCGTCTTCTACCCTAGATATCCCTTTGATTCGCCTCTGCTCCTTCGCGGTTAATCCAATCTCCCATGCTCTTCCTCAATCCACTCATCCTCTGGGGTCTGCTCGCCGCTGCAGTTCCGATTGCCATCCATCTGCTCAACCGCCGCCGCCACAAGACCATCCAATGGGCGGCGATGCAGTTTCTCCTTAAGGCCACCCGTGAGTCTCGTGGTAAGAAAAAACTCCGCCACATCCTCATCCTCACCTGCCGCGCCCTTGCCATCGCTGCGATCGTGTTCGCAGCAGCTCGCCCCATCGTCTCCGGCCTTATCGGCTGGGGTGGCGGGTCGATTGACACCGTCGTTCTTTTGTTAGATCGCTCAGCTTCCATGGAGTCAAAGCCCGGTGATGGTCTGAATCCACGCCGCCAAATCGTTATCGAAAAAGTCCGCGATGCGATGGCGGATCTCGGCTCACCCCGCCTCGTCCTGATCGATAGTGCCAGTAAAAATCCCCAAGAAGTCCCCTCACCTGAGGCCCTCACCGAGCTCACTGCCACCGCCTCCACGGATACCGCAGCAGATTTTCCTTCTCTCTTCAACCGTGCCGCCGAATACCTCATGGAAAGCTCAGGCCGCGCTGAAATCTGGCTCGCCTCAGACCTCCAATCCTCCAATTGGCAACCCGAAGACGAGCGCTGGGCCGCTGCCCGCGCCAGCCTCGCCGCACTCCCGCAAAAGCCAGCCATCCGCGTGCTCTCACTCACAGGTCCATCCGCGCCAAACACCCACATCCGCCTGCTCAGCGCACGCCGCGTAGGGGATGAAGTCCTACTCGATCTCGAAATCCTCCGCGCTGAAGAATCTCGCGGCAGCGCCAGCTTCCCACTCACCACCCATCTCAATGGCACCCGCACCACCGAAAATATCACCTTGCCCACTCAATCATTACGCTTCCAAAAACGTGTGGCCATCCCACCAGATAGCAAGACTGGCTGCGGCTGGCTCACGCTCCCCGCTGATGGAAATCCTAACGATAACTCTGCCTTCTTCGCCTACGGCCCCTCTCTCCCGATCAAATCCCTCATCGTCGCCGCTGCCGGAGAGACTGCGGATTTCCTCACGCTCGCCGCCGCACCCCCCGGCTACGGGAATCAATCCACCACCCGCATCGATCCCACCGCTACCGGCACGCTTTCCACCGCAGACCTTGCCGCCATCCTCTGGGCCGCACCGCTTCCTACAGGCCCCGTGTATGAGGCGGTCACTCGCTTCATCACCTCTGGCGGGCACGTGCTTTTCCTACCTCCCGGGACTCCCTCGGAGAATTCTTTCGCCGATGTAAAATGGTCAAACGCCACCGAAGCTCACGCCGGGAAATTTTTTATCCTTAAGGACTGGAATCAAAGCGATGGCCCTCTGCGCGATGGCCTTGATGGCACTCCTATCCCTGCCGATCGCCTCCGCGCAATCCGCCGCCAAATTCCCCTTGGCGATGCCACCAGTCTCGCCCGCTGGGAAGACGGCGAGCCTCTCATCGCACGCCGCATCATTGATCATGGCACCGCATGGTTTCTTGGCACCACTCCAGATTACACATGGTCCAATCTTGGCGATGCTGATGTCCTCCTGCCCACCATCCAGCGCATCCTCGCCGCCGGTGCAGAGCGTTTTGATGCCTCATACCTCACCACCGTCAGCAGTGATGCCACCCAGCTCCTTGCCGGAGAAACTCGCACCCGCCTTGATGACTCGGGCACCCCAGATCCTGCAAACGCCGCCTACCAAGCCGGCATCTTTCGGCTCGGTGATCGTCTCCTAGCCGTGAATCGTCCCGCCCAAGAAGACAGCCCGGAAATTCTCTCCCGCGAGTCACTCGATGTCGCCCTCGCAGGCACCAACTACACCCTCCTAGACCAAGCAGGCCAAGCCGATGACCCTTCACTCTCCCGTGATGTCTGGCGTACCTTCTTCATTGCAGTGCTTCTTTTTCTCATCGCAGAAGCAACCCTATGCCTACCCAAAAAATTGGCCACCCAAGTGCTGCCTCGCAAGGTCACTGCATGATTGCGAGAACCTCAGTCTGTTGTCTTTACCAGATCCGCAATAGGAACTTCCAAAGCCGCTGCAATTCGATATAGCGTAGAAATTGACGGCACGCGGACACTATTCTCTACAAATGTGATCGCTCTTTGGTCAAGACCAGCCGCCCTTGCAACAGCCAGTTTAGACATTCCTAAATCCAGACGCCGCGCGAGAATCCGCCCAGCCACCAGCTGGGTGAAGTCATCTGCTCTGTCCGCCAACCGCATGCTTTTACCATCAGTTGGATCTGCATGAGTAAGAATCAGACGATTGTCTGAACTTAACGCTTGGTGAATCTTGATTCGGTCTATAAACAGATCACGTGAAGAGATTTGCCCCAATGATGGTCCTAAGCACTTTAGGTTTCACAATCGCACTTTCGGAAAATTCATCGTCGCCCACTCCAGCCCACATCATAGGCGATATCGCAGACGGCACGCCGCCTCCTCCCCAGCCTCAGAAGCCGCCTTTCATCGTGCCTGCCGGAGACATTCTCGAATCGGAAACCCACTACCAAGGCGGGCGC
>JAYULG010000320.1:0-9224 GCA_043763755.1 Akkermansiaceae bacterium
GTATTTTTGCCAGAAATGTATCCACCAGCCGCGCCAATGATCAGAGCCCCGAGCAGAGCCATCCATGAGTTTTTCATAAGTTTATTGCTGCGATGAGTAGAACATTCCAGCCCTGCGAAAGTTGCATGGAAAATTGGAAATGAAGAATTTTCTTACCGCCAAGGCGCAAAGAGCGCCAAGTTTAAGAGATGGGGAATAGGGCGGGAATCTTTTGGTTTTCCTTGGCGCTCTTTGCGGCTTGGCGATTCAAATGCATCTGACGCATCCCAGCCCACTTGCCAATCAATCCCTCGTGAAGCCGCCCTGAGATAATGCCTATTTAGAAACTCTTGCCGCTCGTAATTGGCATCCCTACATCTGCTCACCGCATGACCCATCTTGAAGCCATTGCCCGGGAGACCGGCATCTCACTTTCCTCCGTCACCACCACCGCAAAACTCATCGCAGAAGGCGGCACCGTGCCCTTCATTTCTCGGTATCGGAAGGAGCAGACGGGTTCGCTAGACGAGGTGCAAATCACCACCATCCGGGATCGCATGCTGCAGTTGGCAGAGTTGGACACGCGCCGCAGCGCAGTTTTGAAGTCGCTCGAAGAACGCTCACTTCTCACTCCAGAGCTGAATAAGAAACTAGAAGCAGCTCTCACACTCAATGCGGTAGAAGATATTTTCGCACCGTTCCGCCCTAAGCGCCAAACTCGCGCCACTAAGGCCATCGAGCGCGGCCTCACTCCGCTGGCTGATTTCATTTTCGAAAATCAATCCGCCGATCCTGAGCAAGAAGCCGCCAAATATCTAAACCCGGAAATGGAAGTGCCCACCACCGTGGAGGCGCTGGCGGGCGCACGGGACATCATTGCAGAACGGCTAGCCGATGATGCCCCGCTACGTGGCCTTGTGCGGAAAATTTACGAAGAGGAAGCTACGGTTTCCTCAAGGGTTATGTATGGCAAAAACGAGGAGGCCGATGCGCAGAAATTCCGCGATTATTTCGAGTGGAGCGAGCCCTTCAAGACCATCCCATCCCACCGCACGCTCGCGATCCGCCGTGGCGAAAAGGAAGGGTTTCTGATGATGCGGGTGGAAGTGCCACTCGAGCGTGTGACCTCGCAAGCGCTGCCCAACTGGGTGAAATCGAGCGGCCCCGCAGGCAAGCACGTGGCCCAAGCCGTGGAGGACGGCTGCAAGCGCTTGCTCATGCCATCGATGGAAACGGAAGCCCGCCTGATGGCGAAAAAACGCGCAGACCAGACGGCCATCACTGTCTTTGCAGACAATTTCCGCGAACTTCTGCTGGCCTCGCCACTCGGGGAAAAACGCCTACTCGCCATCGATCCTGGATTCCGCACCGGTTGCAAAACCGTCGTGCTTGATCGCTCCGGCAAGCTGCTCCACCACACGGTGCTCTACGCCACCGCTGGTTCTCAAAACCAAGCCTACGAGGCTGCCGTGGAAGTCACCACGCTCATCAAAAAGCACGACATCGAGGCCATCGCCATCGGCAATGGCACCGCTGGCCGTGAAACGGAAGCGTTCATCAAAAAACTCAAACTCCCGTCCTCCATCCCCGTCGTGATGGTGAATGAAAGCGGTGCCTCCATTTACTCCGCCTCGGACGTCGCCCGCGAGGAATTCCCCAACGAGGACGTCACCGTGCGGGGTGCAGTTTCGATCGGTCGCCGTCTGATGGACCCGCTCGCTGAGCTGGTAAAAATCGATGCCAAAGCCATCGGCGTGGGCCAATACCAACACGATGTGGATCAACGCGCGCTCAAAGCCAGCCTCGATGACACCGTAGTAAGCTGCGTGAATGCCGTGGGAGTTGAAATCAACACAGCCTCCAAACAACTCCTTTCTTACGTCTCTGGCCTCAATGCCTCACTCGCCGAAAACATCGTCGCTTGGCGCAATGAAAACGGTGCTTTCACCTCGCGCGAGCAATTGAAAAAAGTCCCCCGCTTGGGGGAAAAAGCCTACGAGCAAGCCGCAGGATTCCTGCGCGTGCGGGGTGGTAAGCATCCGCTGGATGCATCTGCCGTGCACCCTGAGCGCTACCCGCTTGTCGAGAAAATGGCGAGTGATGTGGGCTGCAAGGTTGAAGAGTTACTGAGCAATGAGGCGGCGCGCAAAAAGATCGATTTACAAAACTATGTCGATGCCCAAGTCGGCCTGCCAACGCTCAAGGACATCGTTGCCGAGCTATCCAAACCGGGCCGGGATCCGCGCAAACAATTCGAGCTATTTTCCTTCGTCGAGGGCGTTGATAAACCCACCGATCTCACCATCGGCATGAAGCTCCCGGGCATCGTCACAAACGTCACTGCTTTCGGTGCTTTTATCGATGTGGGTGTGCACCAAGACGGCCTCGTCCATGTTTCCCAGCTCGCAGATCACTTCATCCGGGATGCCTCGGAGGTGGTAAAAGTCGGCCAAAAAGTGCAAGTTACTGTCGTGGAAGTGGACCTTAAACGCAACCGCATCGCCCTCTCAATGAAAAGCAAAGTCGATCTCGATGGCCCACGCCGCTCGTCCGCGGAAGACCGCGATCAAGGTCCTCGCAAAGCCAATTTCACCCCAAACTCGGCCCCTAACAACGATTGGTTTTCCCAAGCACTTAGCAACGCGAAGAAGAAATAGCCCCATGGACTGTGGTTGCTGCGTCTCGCAGCGATACGATTGATTCTTTGCGGCGAGACGCCGCAACCACGTCACAAATGCAGAGTAGATCATGCTTGAAAGTCCGATCCCCGCTTTGCACGCTTTGCGGGTGATCCCAAACGTCCTCGCTGAACGCTACGCCTCCCCCGCCCTTCAAGCTATCTGGTCTGCGGAGGGCCGCATCCTGCTGGAGCGTGATTTCTGGATCGCGGTGATGAAGGCCCAGCGCGATCTGGGGCTGGATGTGCTTACCGAAGCGATCGTGGCTTACGAGTCTGCCAAAGCGAGCGTGGACCCAGCGTCCATCATGGCTCGGGAAAAAATCACCCGCCATGATGTGAAGGCTCGCATTGAGGAATTCAACGATCTTGCTGGCCATGAGCATGTGCACAAAGGCATGACCTCACGTGATCTCACGGAAAACGTAGAGCAACTGCAGGTTTACCGCTCGCTGCTGCTTGTTCGCGATAAAACGGTAGCCACACTGCGGCGCTTCCGCGAGCGCTCAGAGCAATGGGCCGACCTCATTCTCACGGCCCGCACTCACAATGTAGCCGCCCAGCCGACCACGCTAGGGAAGCGGATGGCGATGTTTGGTGAGGAGCTATTGAGTGCCCTCGCTGCGTTGGATTCCATCATCGCCAGCTACCCCGTCCGTGGCCTCAAGGGGGCCGTGGGCACGCAGATGGACCAGCTTTCATTGTTCGAAGGAAATGTGGAAAAAGTAGCCGAGTTAGAAAAACGCATCGTCGCCCACCTCGGGATGCCAGCAGTGTGGACCAACGTCGGGCAAGTGTATCCACGCTCCTTGGATTTCCGCGTGGTAGCTGCTCTCACAGATCTTGCATCGGGGCCATCATCCTTTTGCAAAACCTTGCGGCTTATGGCCGGCCATGAGACTGCCAGCGAGGGATTCGCTCCTGGCCAAACGGGCTCCAGCGCGATGCCTCATAAAATGAACTCGCGCTCGTGTGAGCGAGTGAATGGTTTCCATGTCATTCTCAAAGGTTACCTCGCCATGGCCGCTGGCCTTGCGGGAGATCAATGGAATGAGGGCGATGTCTCGTGCTCGGTGGTCCGCCGCATCATGCTACCAGATGCGTTTTACACGATCGATGGGATGTTTGAAACCTTGCTCACCGTGCTGGATCAAATGGATGCCTACGAAGCCGTGATCGCCGCAGAAACAGCGCACTACCTGCCGTTTTTGATGACCACCACGATCATGATGGAAGCGGTGAAATCCGGCGTGGGGCGCGAGGCTGCCCACCATGCCATCAAAGAGCACGCGGTGGCCACCGTGAATGATTTACGCCATGGCAAGATCGAGCGAAATAATCTCATTGAGCGCCTCGCGGATGACAGCCGCCTCGGCCTCACCCGCGAGGCACTCGATGCGATCCTAGCCCGGGGCGACCGCGAAAGCGGCGCGGCAAAGGCCCAAATTCAGGCCTTCGCCACAGCAGTCAGAAAACTAGAAGCCGCTAGCCCGCAAGCCGCTGATTACGGGCCGGGATCGATTCTGTGACGGGAGTGAGTTTAGGATTTTTTCACGTTAACCCACTGCTTCGTTTTCGCGGATTCTAGCACAGCATCGCAGACGTATTGGGTGCCGAGCGCGTGGCGGAAATCCGGGTAGCGTTTTTCCGCAGAGGGATCATCCAGTGATTTGAAAAACTCAGCCAACGCGTGAGTGAACGAGTGCTCGTAGCCGAGACAGAGGCCGGGCACCCACCAATTTCCCGAGTATGGATGATCGCCATCGGTGGCGTGGATGTTTGTCCAGCCACGCCGATCACCTGGCACGCCGTGATCGAAATAAGAGAGATAGTTTAAATCGTGAAGGTCCCACGCGAGGGATTTTTTCTCACCATTGATCTCAAAAGTATAAAGCGCCTTGTGGCCGCGGGCGTAGCGAGTGGACTCAAAAATTGCGAGTGAGCCATTTTCAAAACGGGCGAGAAATGCACATGCATCATCGATGGTGACGGGATGCTTTTCACCCGTAGCGGTATGGATTCGCTCCTTGATGAAGGTTTCCGTCATCGCACTCACAGAAACGATATCGCCGTTGATCCAGCGCGCTGTATCGATGCAGTGGGCTAGCAAATCGCCAGTGACACCGGAGCCAGCAGCCGCCGCATCTAGCCGCCAAAGCCCTGCGCCACCTTGCGGAAGTTCTTCGGAAATCGTCCAATCTTGGAGGAAATTCGCCCGGTAATGGAAAACGCGCCCCAGCTCACCAGCATCCACGATGTTTTTCGCAAGAGTAACGGCGGGCAAAAATCGGTAGTTATACCAAACAAGGTTCGGTAGCCCAGATTTCTCGACGGCTTCCACCATGGTTTCGCCCTGCACGCCATTGAGAGCGAGTGGTTTTTCGCAGAGGATCATCTTGCCATTTGCGATGCAAGCGAGGGCGATCTCTGCGTGGGAATCGTTGGGCGTGCAGATGTCGATGGCATCGATGTCATCGCGTTTGACGAGTTCGCGCCAGTCGGTTTCGCAAGAGGCGTAGCCCCATTTCTCGGCAAAAGCGGCGACTTTTTCTTTATCGCGCCCGCAAACGGCTTGGCGGACTGGGACGTGCTCGGTATCGAAAAAATGGCTGAGCTGAGAGTAGGCGTTTGAGTGGGTGCGGCCCATAAAGCCGTAGCCGATGAGGCCGATGCGAATTGGTTTTTTCATGAGTGGTGGGATCGAGCTTGGTTGAGGTGAATTGGAAACGAACGATGGAGCTGTGATCGAGTATCCACCTTTCACCGGAAGGGCAAGAGCAAGGTGTGCCCGAGGTGGAATACGAAGAGTGCTCCCCCAGATAGAGGTAGCAACAGGGATAAATCCCTTCCCATTACAGGGCTTTGTCCACCTTGATCATGGCATCAAGGATATGCTGCCAGGTAGTCGGTTTTTCTAACACCTCATTCGAGAACATGCAGCCGTCCCAGCAGATGTGTTTCATGCCGCGGCTTGCTGCATCTTTGAGCCAGTAAGCAGAGGCGCGAGGGATATCGAGCTTGCCATTCGGATCATCGGCCAGGCAATGACGGCCCGTTTTGTCATGCGAGCCAGTGCCATGCACCGAGCCATCGTTTTGGGCGACATGAAAATCAAACGTCCATGGGCGGAGAGCATCCGTCATGGTGGTGTAAGCTGCCCAGAATTCATCCTCGGTGTAGCCTTCTTTGAGGAGTGCAGCCTCAGGCGCATTGTAGCCGAGCAGGTAGAGGTAAGTGTGCGCAAGATCCGCCTGAAAGCCGACAGTCTGCGGCATGGCGGTGGCTTCCAAGGTATCGAGCATGGCCTTCCACGAGTGCATGCCGCCCCAGCAGATTTCGCCTTCGGCCGCTAAGCGCTCACCGTGTTGCTCAGCTACTTTGCCAGCCTCGCGGAATGTCTCGGCGATTTTTTTGGTATTTCCTGCAGGATCTTTCGCCCAATCAGTCACAGAGCTTGCGGAATCGATGCGAATCACTCCGTATTCCCGCACGCCATGCTCATTGAAAATCTTAGCAATCCGGCAGGCCTTTTCCACAGCGAGCACGAATTTCCGGCGCGCTTCCGCATCGCCCATGGCGGCATCTCCCACCGTGCCCGGCCAGATCGGGGCCACCAGCGATCCCACTTTGAGGTTTTTGCTGGCGATGAGATCCGCGATTTTCCGAATGTCTATCTCAGAAGCATCCGGGTCCGTGTGAGGGTGGAAAAGAAAGTAGTCGATCCCATCAAATTTCCGGCCATCCACTTCAGCAGCGGCGGTCAGTTCAAGCATGTGCTCAAGTGAAATGGGAGGGTGATCGGTGCCGGGTTCTTTGCCGACGAGCCCGGGCCACATGGCGTTGTGTAATTTCATGAGTTGTGAGGATTTAGAGCGATAACTGCCTACGGCAAACGCTATTTCGCGTCCCACGAATAGTAAAGTGACTAAGATTAGCGAAGCCGTGAAATATTTTTGGGATGTTGATGCTCCATCGGGAAATCCTTTGTTTATTGGCTTGAGAAAGCTCGCAGCATTCGCCATTTACCGTCCCCTTACCATGCGAACCCAACTCATTATCCTCAGCTTTTTTTGTGCCGTGAGTTCTGCAAAAGCGGACAATGCGGTGCTCGAGGCTTGGCTCAAAAAGCAGCCATCGATTCTGACGCTTGATGCCACTTTCATCCAAGAGCGCAGGCTACCAGCACTTAAGAACCCCATCTCCACGCGTGGTCGCCTGATTTTTAAAAAGCCTGATCAATTCTGCTGGCAGCTAGGGGAGCCTGCGGAAACCCTCGCGATTTCTGATGGCACCACTCTCACACTGATTCAAACAAAGGAAAAGTCAGCCTACCAATTCTCTGCGGACTCGCCGAAAGCGGCGCAGTTTTCTTTGCTCTCAGGGAAAGCATTTGAATCAGGCGAAAGCTTCAATCAAGCGTTTGAAGTCATTGATAGCCGAGTCGTTTCGGGAATCCACCAATACACGCTCAAGCCCAAAGAGCGAAAATTGAGGAAGCAAGTTCCGTGGATTTTTCTCGATATCGAGCCAACCCAGAATTCCCTCACGGCCATGGAGCTGGAACTCCAAGACAAGTCCCGGATCCGCAACATTTTTCAAAATCTACGGATCAACAAGGAGGTGGACGCCGCTGTTTTCAAACCAAATTTCAGCGAGTTGACCATCAAATGATCCCACATTAGCCGCAGCAACCACCGCCGCCGCTATTGCCGCCACAGCAACCACCGCTGCTTGCAAGGTCCTCATCGGTGGGGACGCGTCCGAGTTCGATAGTGGCACCGATGTATTTCACGATTTCTTTTTGAAGTGCTTCCAACTCGCGCTGGGCGGAGAGGAACTTGCGTGCCACAGGGTTTTCGAGCAGTGCCTCGCGCGCTGTTTCGAAATCTCGGATCTCAGTTGCCCCTAACTCCACCCCGGCGTGCTGTTTGTGATGCAGCTCCTCACCTTTTTCATGCACGCTTTGATATTGCAGGCGAGATGCATCATCTTCCAAAAATGTCTCAACGCATGCGTGGAGCTTTAAAAATGAAGGGTCGCTAGCGATTTGAGCGCACAATTCCTTGGTTTTTTCGATTACGGGTGATTCCTCTAAGACAATTGACATGCGTATTGCTTACCTGCGGGAGAGCTCGCTGGCAACGGACATTTGAGAAAAAAAGTCGTCATTGATTCGGCTCCTTAGTTTTGTAAATGATGGCGAGGCAAAGGTGATCGCAAGACACCGTGCTTCTTTACTTAGGGCAAACAAATCATGTCTCTCAAACCGCTCAAAGATGGCATCCGCTCAAATGTCCGCATCGATTTCTACGGCAACGTCCACAAGCGCCTTCGAGGCACGGACGCCGAAGCACGATATGCAAAAGAAGTGGAGGTCCTTAAGGTTCTCGAGCAAAGGGCCTGCCCATACGTGCCACGGCTGGTGGAGGAGCACCCAGACGAACTTTATTTTGTTTCCACGAATTGTGGGAAACCCGCTAGCCAAATTTCCAAGGTAAAGGCCGACAAGCTCTTTGCCAAGCTCGAGCAAGAATACGGCGTGCGCCACCTAGATGCCGAGCCACGCAATATCACTTATTCGGACAAACTCGGGTGCTTCTGCATCATAGATTTCGAACTCGCAGAAATCTTGCCTTGGCCAGTCGACCCGCCGGAGGAAGCCTAGCGCAGCCATTCTAAAACCCACGCAATTCATCTCATTTTGATTACCGCAACGTCTCTTCATTGGGCAGCACTCAGCCACAATGGTTCCCGCAAGCCCCGCAATGATGATGCTTTCACGGCCTTTGCTTCTGGCCCAGATGGTGCCATTCCCCTGCCCCACGCGGGGCAGTATTCGCTGGCTGAGCACGATCTTGTCTTCGCCATCGCAGATGGAATGGGCGGGGCGAATGCCGGGCACATCGCCTCCACCACACTCCTTGAAGAGATGGCCAAAATCATTCCGGAAACTTTTAAGGCAGCAGCGGCTGGCTTTTTTCCTGACTGCCTGAGTCACCTCGGCGATGCGGTCCGCTCGGTGCATAATCGCATCAATTCACTTGCCGCAGAGTCAGACGCAAATGCTGGGATGGCCACCACACTCGCGCTGATTTGGTTCACCCCGGAAAATCTTTACCTCGCAAATGTGGGCGACTCGCGCATCTACCTCTCGCGCGGCGGAAATTTCGAGCAGCTCAGCCGCGATCACACGACCGCTTGGAGTCAGTGGAAACGGGGTGAAATGATCGAAATGCAGTACCGCAAACACCCACGTCGTGCTGCGCTATTTGAAATCATCGGCGGCGGACATCAAAGGGTGTGCCCTCACTTTGCCGCGATTCCGTATCTGCCAGGCGATCGATTCCTCGTCTGTTCGGATGGCCTGATCGATGGCCTCTGGGAACGCCATTTAGCAGAGGCACTCGCCGCCTGCGCAACCGATCCACATCAGACGGTTGATCGGCTATTGGAAAGAGCCGTTGCAAATGCTGGCGTGGATGATACTACGCTTATCATAGTATCTGTGAGTGAACTGTCCTGATGCATCGGTTTGACAAACCAGTTTCGGTTTCTTAATTTTCTGCCG
>JAYULG010000321.1:0-2604 GCA_043763755.1 Akkermansiaceae bacterium
TGTGGCGTGCGTGCGCCCATTCTTCATCCACTGGTATAAACTCGATTGAGTCACCAGGCCGCAGTTGTCCCAATTTCCATAATTCCGCTGCCACGACTACGGCGGGGCATACAAAGCCACCGAGACTCGGCCCATCTGGCCCAAGAATCACTGGCATATCTCCCGTGAAATCCACCGCCCCGATGGCATAGGCATTATCATGCAAATTCGATGGGTGGAGCCCTGCCTCGCCGCCATCGGTGCGCGCCCACTTGGGCTTCGGGCCGATGAGCCTTACGCCTGTTCTAGCAGAATTATAGTGAACTTCCCAGCGAGTGTTGAAGAACATTTCTATATCTTCCGGCAGGAAAAAATCAGGCGCACCATGCGGCCCATATAGCACGCCGATTTTCCACTCATGGGTGAGGGGGATTTGAAATTTGAAATCAGGAACTTTAAGTTGATGAGACGAATCAATACCGAGAACATCCCCGGAAAGCAGCGCCCGCCCGAATGGCCCACCGAATTTGCCTAGAGTGAAAGTGGAGCAACTGCCGAGATATTTTGGAGCAGCGATGCCGCCAGCTACTGCGAGGTAGGCGCGCGTTCCAGTTCCTTCGAATCTACCGATTTTAAGGACATCACCTTGCTCTATAACGAGGCATTGATTCATCGCCACGGCCTCGCCATTTTTGAGCAATTGGGCGGTGGCTCCTACTACGGCGATGCTAGTAGTAATATTGAAACGGAGCGTGGGACCACTGATGGTAATTTCCAGAGCAGGTGCGCCTTCTGAGTTTCCTACGAGTGCATTCGCAAGCCGTAGTGAGAGGAAATCGAAGGGGCCACTCGGAGGTACGCCCACTTCCCAGTAGCCGATGCGCCCGGGCCAATCTTGCACGGTAGTCATGGTGCCGGGTGCGACTACATCGATGGTATGTGGCCGATAAACAAACTCCGCCATGTCTCGCATCGCCACGCCGCCCTTGAGGTATGGTTGCCAGCGGGTGATCTCGCGCAAGTAGCGTAAATTCGTCTCAATGCCGGAAATTTTCGTTTCATCAAGTGCCTGCGCGATCTTCGCTACGGCGGCTGTGCGATCTGCGGCGTGGACCATTACTTTTCCTAACAGCGGATCGTAAAATGGGCTGACTTCAGTGCCCGCTGCTATCCAGTGATCGCAACGCGTCCAAGCGGGGAATATGGCCTCAGTGAGCAAGCCACAGCTTGGACGGAATTGATGATTCGGATCTTCTGCATAGACGCGGGCTTGGATGGCACAGCCTTGTGGGGTAGGCGAAATGCCGGGCATTTCCCATGTCTCATCCAGTGCGAGGCGCGCCATCCACTCGACGAGATCAACGCCAGTGACCAGCTCAGTGATGCCATGCTCGACTTGCAGGCGCGTATTCACCTCAAGGAAAAAGAAATCGTCCCGCTCGGCATCATAGATAAATTCCACGGTGCCTGCGGAGCGGTAGTTTACGCTCTCTCCAAGCTTCACTGCTGCGGCGTGAAGGGCAGAGCGCGTGGCCTCAGAGATGCCGGGCGCGGGAGTTTCCTCGAAGACTTTTTGATTGCGGCGCTGCACCGAGCAATCGCGCTCGCCGAGGGCTAGGACTCTGCCTTTACCATCGCCGAAAATCTGCACTTCCACGTGGCGTCCGCGCTGAATGAAGCGTTCTAGAAAGACACTGCCCGAGCCGAAGCTACGCTCGCTGAGCCGCACCACGCTGTCATATTCTCGGGCTAGCTCTGCCTCATCGCGGCAGACTTTCATACCGATGCCGCCGCCGCCAGCAGTGCTCTTGAGCATGACGGGGTAGCCGAGGCTCTGCGCTGCGAGGATGGCGGCTTGGGAATTTTCTAACAAGCCAGTGCCCGGCACTAGCGGCACACCGGCATCACCCGCGAGGCGGCGTGCCTCGTGCTTCAGCCCGAAGGCGATGATCTGCTGCGGTGTGGGACCCAACCATTTTACGCCCGCCTCTTCGCACATGGCGGCGAAGTGGGTATTCTCACTCAGCAGCCCGTAGCCCGGGAAAACGGCATTGGCACCTGAGGATTTTGCGATTTCAATGAGTTTTTCTTTAAGCAAATAGCTTTCCGAAACAGGCCCTGGCCCGAGGTGGTGGGCCTCATCTGCGAGATCCACATGGGGTGAGGCTGCATCCGGAGTGGAGTAAACCGCGATGGTCTCGTAACCAAGTTTTTGAAACGTGCGGATGGCGCGGGCGGCGATTTCTCCGCGGTTGGCGATAAGAATTTTCGATTGAAGATTGTTGATTGAAGATTGTTTCATACTGGCAGCGGGTGGGTTATTCGATAGGGTTTTGCTCCTCCAAATCGTAAATCGGCAATCATCAATCGAAAATCAGCACTTCCACCGGTGTGGGGTTCCAGCCGTTGCAAGGGTTATTGAGTTGAGGGCAATTCGAGATCAGGCAGATCACATCCATTTCCGCACGCATTTCGACGTATCTGCCCGGAGCGGAAATGCCATCCGCGAAGGTGAGGCCGCCAGCGGGGGAGACCGGGACGTTCATGAAAAAATTAATGTTGCAGGTGATATCTCGCTTGGTGAGTTCCACATTCCATTCTTGAGCACCGCGGATAAAGCTATCC
>JAYULG010000322.1:0-2598 GCA_043763755.1 Akkermansiaceae bacterium
AGGAAGATTCCTGCAATGATTTTGTTATCCACATGGAAGGCGGAGGCGATGACGTAGTAGCCTAAAAGAAGCTGTGTGAGCAGAGGAGTGCCGCGGATGATTTCCACGTAGCTGCGGCATACGGCGCGGCAGATGGGTTCTTTGGTTTCTTGGCCGATGGCAAGCACGAGGCCAAAAATCAACGTCCCGAATAAGGCGCCGATGGAAATGAGAATGGTGAGGCCCCAGCCGCGAAATAGGATTTCTCTCTGCTCCCACATTCCCGCCCAGTTCCATTGGTAGCGGAGTGATGCGAGAACTTGCCAACTGGCTAGTGCGAGCACCAGAAGGACCAGCGAGCCTAACAGCAAGGTGCGAAGTCTCATTCGAGGATGAAGCGCACGCCGCGTTCCTCAAAGGCAGCTTTTTCCGTTTTTAGGTATTTTTCGCCGAGTGCGGACATGCCACCGCTGGCGCGGAACGAGGTGAGGAAAGCGTCGATTTTTGTCTTCAGTGCGGCATCATCTTTACGCAGCGCCATGGCCCAAAATTCAGTCTGGAGAGGATCTAACAATGCTCGGGTGTTCTCAGGCTGAGCGAGGTGGAGTTTTAGAATCGAGAGCTGATCGTAAATGAAGGCATCCGCTTTATTTTGGGTGATCTCTAGCAGGCAGGCGGCATTTTGATCGAGCAGGATGAGTTCAGCTTTCGGGAGGTTCATTTTGGCGTATTCCACAGCGGTGGTGCCCAGGCGCACAACGATTTTGCGTCCCGGTCGAGTGAGATCGGCGGGGCCTGTGACGGTGGAATTTTTTCCGACTAACATCGCAAGTCCGATTTTGCAGTAAGGCGCGGAAAAAGCGATCGATTCGCGCCGTTTCGGGGTGTCCGTCATACTGGAGAGAATGATGTCAATTTTGCCGGTTTTAAGCGCAGTTTCTAGTCCTTTGAACGCCAGCACTTGAATGTCCAGCGGGCGGCCCAGATCTTTTGCGAGCGCCTCGGCCAAGCGCACGCCGATGCCATCTGGCTTGCCTTGTGGATCGGTCATTTCAAAAGGAGGCGTGCTCAATTCCATGCCCACCCGCAACGGAAGCGGGCCACTAGCGGACTCGGGTTTGCAGGCGCAGAGGCTGGCGATGATACCTAAGACGAGAACTTTTTTCACGCAACAGGCTAACAAGCGTAGAGCATTATGCACGGACGGATTTTGCCTGTGGGAAACTACTTCACTGATGACTTCAGTCCAACGATAGTCAGAGTTTTCGGGCTGCTTCACCGAAGAAATTAGCGGCTGCCTTCGCGGTGTTTTTTGAAAATCGCGAGGGTGCGGTCTCGTTCAGTTTTGTGATCAATGCAGGGCAGGGGATAGCCTTTTGCGAGCGGCAGCCCCGGCTTGGGCGGCTCAATAAACTGCGAGGGCTGGGCACTTGCTAGCTCAGGAATCCAGCGCTTGATGTAAGTTCCCTTCGGATCATAGCGCGCCGTCTGGGTCCACGGGTTTTGAATGCGGAAGTAAGGAGCTGCATCTGCGCCAGTGCCAGCGGACCATTGCCAGCCGCCATTGTTTGAGGCGATTTCCCCATCGACGAGATTTTGCATGAACCATGATTCGCCTTGTTTCCAATCGATGTGGAGATCTTTGGTGAGAAACATTGCGGTGATCATGCGCACGCGGTTATGCATGAAGCCAGTGGCTTTCAATTCACGCATCCCAGCATCCACGATTGGAAAGCCAGTGCGGCCCTCCTTCCATAGCGCAAATCTCTCCCCCGCCTCATCCCAAGGCAGGCCGCGCCAATCGGCATTGAATTCTTCATCCAGTACGTTTGGGAAAAAGTGAAGGATTGCGAAGTAAAACTCACGCCATGCGAGTTCCTTAATGAAAATATCGATATTCGCGCGGCTTACTAAATCGGCAGCGGCACGTGCTTTCATCACCTCGGCATAGACGGTGCGAATCGAAATGAGGCCGTAGCGCAAGTCTTGAGAAATCCGCGAAGTGCCCGGGCTCGCAGGGATATTTCGATTGTCAGAATAGTGGTGAATTTTTGTTTCAATCGCTCCCCTCAGGCGCTCGCGGGCAGCCTTCTCGCCAGCGGCGTAAATTTCTGCGGTCGGCGGCTCAAGGTTCCAAGTTTTGGTTGTGGGGAGTGGCAGTGTTTTGAGGTTGGGTCCGGGCTGGAGCGATTTCGGTTTTAAAACTGGCGAGCTTTTTGGCAGCGAAAGCCAATTTTTACTGTAAGGCGTGTAAACGCGGTAAGGGGTGCCACTGAGAGTAAGAATTTCGTCTGGGCGATGAAGTGCAGCATCGTGGTGCGCCACGCAGCGCACGCCTAGCTCCTTGCAAAGGCTCTGCACCATGGCTTCCATCTTTTTTCCGTATGGGTCTGGATCCTCGTTGTAATGCAGCTCGACGGCTCCCGACTCCTGAATCAGCTCCTTGAGAACACTCACCGCATTCCCTTGCCGGATCAAAAGCTGCGCTCCAAGCACCTCGAGATTTTGGGACAGACTGGCGAGACTCTCGCAGAGGAAATGCTGGCGGTTCGGGCCAGTCCATGAGTGATTTTTTTTCCACTCACTCAGAATATATACGGGAATGAGCGGTAAAATCGC
>JAYULG010000323.1:0-9136 GCA_043763755.1 Akkermansiaceae bacterium
TTGTGAACCGATGAGTTTAGCGCGGGCAGCTCTCGCGGAAGCAACTTTTTCTTCAAGCTCTTTTGCTTGGGCAGCGGCTTTTCGCTCAATCTCTGCTATCGATCCTTCCTCTGTATTAAACGTTGTTTCTTCTCTAACAGGTTTTTCGGAGTTGAGATCGCTCGGCGCGTCAAGATGTATGGGTTCCTCCTGATTTGAGCCGGCGGTCGTGTTTTTAGGGTCTTTTGGGCTGCATGAGACGATCTGAAGAATACATACAATAACTAAGTGATTTATTCTCATTTTGATTTACTAACGGAATTAGAAGATTTGTTTTATTTCGAAGATTCAAGTTAAGCAAATCGGCTAGCCCGGTGTGCGACAGTGGATTGAGTTTAAGTGCTTCGTGTGCAAGAATACAAACCGCTGTAGGTGAATGGAGACATTCGCTTTCCATGGCGGCAAGCGTAAGTTTAAAGCGCCAGCGGAACTTTGGTTTCCTAGTGCGGTGCCTAGATGTTAATTACCGTTCATTCGCTAGCCAACAAGGACGTAGGCGGTCCTAGAGTTCAAGGCCGCACCATTACATATTCTAACAGCAGACTCTGGATGGCGCAGTAGAATTTGGAGCGGAAGAATGCCGCGCGCTTGTGTGGGGGCAAAGAATTTTCAGCGATGGAATCGCTAGGACCAAAGTGAAAATGATCTTCTAGCGCGAGGCGGGCCTGATTGAATGCGCTATACCAAGGGAAAACATCGTCCGGCGTGATCCACAGCGGTCCTGCTTCGCCGCTTGCGTGGTGGGCGGCGGCTTCGATGGCGGCTGCCACTTGATTGAGCTCATCATTGAAGGATTCGCGCAGGTCCGGCACGACGAATTCCTGCCAATCCTCTGCACCAGCCTCCTCGCTGATGAGGCCACCGAGGCGGCTGGCGAGATCGATCTTCGGGTGCATGGCATCGCTGACGATGGAGCGCAGTAGCTCCCAATCGCTGGCATCCTCGGCATCGATGCGGAGGCCACCTTCGAGCGTAGGCATGGCTTTCATTCGGCTTTTTCTAACGAGGTTTTCAATTGATGCGCTTGGAGCTGCTGGACATAAAACTCGGCTTTTTCCCGCTCGCCCGTCCAAACCACAGATTTGCCCAGCTTGTGAACCTGCATCATCAGGACGGCGGCTTTTTTTTCATCGTAGCCGAAAATTTTCATCAAAATCAAAGTGACGTATCCCATCAAGTTCACGGGATCATCGTGGACGATGACATTCCAAGGCACGGCGTGTGCGGTGGCTTCTTGGGTTTGCTCTAGGGTCTGGGTGTCAGCCATGGGGGCGATATTAAATTTCTGCTGCGACTGGGAGCGGCGCATCCACCCACTTGCCATGCTCGCGGATGAGATCGGTGAGGCGGGCCACAGCTTCTGCCTCGGGAAGATTGAATTTCACCGCTGTTTTGCCAACATAAAGATTGATCTTTCCCGGTGCCCCGCCGACGTAGCCGAAGTCTGCATCTGCCATCTCGCCCGGGCCATTGACGATGCAACCCATCACCGCGATGCGCACGCCCTTGAGATGGCCGGTGGCCTCGCGGATCTTCTGGGTGGTGTGCTGGAGATTGAACAAGGTGCGGCCGCAGCTCGGGCAAGCGACATAGTCTGTTTTAAAAATCCGGGTGCCAGCCGCTTGCAAAATATTGTAGGCCAGCCGCAGGGATTGGCCGGGCGCAGATTCACCACGGACGAGGATGCCATCGCCGATGCCATCGCTCAGCAGCGCGCCGATGTTTTGTGCGGCGGGCAGTAAGGCGGTGAGAAAATCCGTCTCACCGTGAGGCGGGTGCAGCGTGTCTTTGAGAAGGATGGGGTGGCGCGGGTCTAGTTGAAATGCAAGCTGGCGGAAAGCATGGATCACCTCGAGATCGAGTCCATCTACCACGGTTACGAGCTTTATTTCTGGCGCATCATTGAGCGCAGAAATGGCAGCCCCATCGCGCGGATCTATTTCCACGACGCCGGATTTCTCGACGATGATTTCTGGCTTGAAATCACCCATCCCGGAAATTTTATGGGCCAGTGCATTCCACCGCTCTTGGGTGGTGAAAACCCGCACAATGCCGCTGCCACCCAACTCGTGGCCCATGATGGTGAGCGGGGCGCTGGCACGGCGTGTGTAGGAAAAAGGATCGTAGGATGGCGTGAAAATGCTTCCTGCGTCTCGCTGCTGCATGAATTTTCTTTTAAAACTCTGGGAAATGCTTCTCTCGTTGAAGGGCCGCGCCATGGCTTGAGCCACGGGGATTTCATGGATGGAATCTTCTGTGAGTGAGACGCGGATGGTATCGCCAATGCCATCTGCCAAGAGTGAACCGATGCCGATGGCGCTCTTGATGCGGCCGTCCTCGCCATCGCCAGCCTCAGTCACGCCGAGGTGAATTGGGTAGTTCCAGTCTGGCCCTTCTTGGTCGAGCCGAGCGACCAGAAGTCGATAGGCCTCGATCATCACTTTCGGGTTCGAGGCCTTCATCGAGAACACGAAGTTATGATAACTATTGTCCCGGGCGATGTGGGCGAACTCCAGCGCACTCTCGCACATGCCCAGCGGCGTGTCTCCGTAGCGGTTCATAATCCGGTCTGAGAGTGAGCCATGGTTTGTGCCGATGCGCATGGCCCGCCCGAGATCCTTGCAACGCTCTACGAGTGGGATGAATTCCTCGCGAATTTTCTCAATTTCCTCGGCATACTGGGCATCGCTGTAATCGCGCACGGCGAATTTTTTTTTATCGACAAAATTGCCCGGATTGACGCGGATTTTTTCCACCCATTTTGCAGCTTCCATGGCGGCATCTGGTTTGAAATGGATGTCAGCCACTAGCGGCACATGGCAGCCTGCGGCGCGCACCTCGCGGGCGATGTTTTCCAGATTGGCCGCGTAAATTTTCGTCTGTGCGGTGATGCGCACGATCTCGCAGCCCACTTCCGCTAGCCCCAGCACCTCGGCCACGCATGCGGCTGTATCACGGGTGTCTGCGGTGATCATGGATTGCACGCGGATCGGGTGAATTCCCCCCACGCCCACATTGCCGACTGTCACCTCGCGGGTGATCCGGCGGGAGTAGTGGAGAAGATCTGGGCAGTAGCGCAGCGGGTCTGACATGGTCATTGCAAGCGATGGTATAAACGAGAAACCCACCATCGGCAACGCCATTGGCTTTTTATGCCCGGCAGTTTCTTGCTTCTTGAAAGTCCCAGTGAGGGTGATTCACTCGCGCCAGTGAAGATTTGCTACAACCTATTCGCGATTTTTTTATTAGGTGCCTGTAGTGGCCCTCAAGCGCCCTTGGTGGTGAAGCAATTCGTGCTGCGTGATGAAAAAGAAAACGCGCAGGATGAGCCGATGATCCGGATGGAAAAGGAGCGGCGGCTACGAGGTGCCGTGAGCATGGCGGAGCGCAAAGAACGCCTCGGCCAATACTACACATTTGTTTGGAGCGATGCAGCCGGGGTGGGCGATGGCCCGGTGGAGGTTGTTTTCCAATACCAACAAGGCGCGACGGGTAGCCTCGTAAAACGCATGGTGAAAAATTTCCCTGCCCAAGATGCGAGTGGCACATCGGACTTCGCCGTGATCGGGAAAAACTATTTTGAAGGCGGCAAGGTGCTCGCGTGGAAGGCCACGGTCACCCGTGGGAAAAAGCAACTCGCTACCCGCCAATCTTATCTCTGGCAGTGACACATTTGTATGATTGACGGTCCCTTTGAAGGCAGTTGTCTCTGCGGCACCATTCGCTATCGGGTGGGCGGCCCGGCCTTGCAGACGAGCTACTGCCATTGTGAAGACTGCCGCAAAGCGAGCGGTGCGCCGGCGGTGGCGTGGACGTTTTTTAAAACTGGTTCCCTTCAATGGCTCTCAGGCGCTCCCAAGGTCTTGCATTTTTCCGGGCGTGAGCGGTCTTTCTGTGGAGATTGTGGCACGCCGCTGATGTTTTATGATCCCGGAATTCCTGAGTTTTTTGAGACGAATACCTGCACTTTTGACGATCCCTCGCTGCACCCGCCTACAGACCAATGCTGGGTGAATGATGAAATTCCATGGGTGCGGCGGTTTGTGGATTTGCCGCGCTTTGAGTTTACCTCGCCATTACCAGACTTGTCCGAGTCACCGCAAAAATGCGGAAAAGTGGCAGGGGGCGGATTTGAACCGCCGACCAAAGGCTTATGAGTCCTCTGCTCTACCGCTGAGCTACACTGCCGTTTTTTCCCTCAGTATTTCTCAGGAAGGTGGGGAGTGGGTAATGCTCAGGAGCTGAAATGTCCACCGGAAATTTGCCAAATGCATCTTGGGTCGTTCGAGGAGTCGTCATATTCGGCATCTTCGCTCACTCGTGGCGGAGGGCATCGATGGGATCGAGGCTGGCGGCGCGGCGGGCTGGCATGAAGCCGAAGAGGATGCCAATGGCGGCGGAAAAGACGAAAGCAATGATGTTGATTTTAGGATCGAAAAGGAATGGCGCCCCCACGACTTCCGCGAGGGTGATGCATAGCCCGTAGGCGAGAATAATCCCTGCAATCCCACCGACGCAGGAGAGGGTGACAGCCTCGACAAGGAACTGCAGCAGCACCTCCCGCGCGCGGGCACCGATGGCGAGGCGAATCCCTATTTCACGAGTGCGCTCGGTGACGGAAACAAGCATGATATTCATGATCCCGATGCCGCCCACCAGCAGGCTCACCCCCGCAACTGCGCCTAAAAGTGAGGTCATCACCTTGGTGCTGGAGCTAATGATATCGGCGAGTTGGAGGGAATCGAAGACGTTAAAATTATCCTCCTCATTCGCTGTGATTTTCCTCCGCTCACGCATGATGGCACTCACATCCGCGACGATCTGCGCACTCGGGTAGCCGTTTTGCCCGGAGATCATCACTTGATTAATGTTTTGGCCATTTTGCCTGCCAGTGAGGCGGCGCAAAACAGTGGTGTAAGGAGTGATCACGTTGTCATCTAAGTCATCGCCAAAGCCACCTTGGCCTTTCACTGCGGTCACTCCGATGACTTCCATGGACATGCTTTTGACGCGTATTTTGCTGCCGATGGGATCGATGCCTGGGCCAAAGAGTTCTTTACGGATAGTCTCGCCAATCACGCAAACTGGCGCGGCCTGGGTGACTTCTTCCTCAGAGAAAATCCGGCCAAGGGAGATTTCCCAGTTGCCGATGGCAAAATAGTTCGGCGTGGTCCCTTGGATATCTGAATTGCGATCATTTTCCTGAAAAACAACAGGCGTATTCGTGATGATGAATGGCGCGAGCGAGGCGATGCCAGGAACTTGATCGCGCACGGCATTCACATCTGCGATGGAAAATTGAGGCGCACCCCAGCCGCCCCAGCCCTGGCCCGGGCGAAGGATGAGTAAATTACTACCTAACTTTGAAATTTGGCCCTTTACGGCTTCCGTGGCACCGCGCCCCAAAGTGACCATGGTGACCACGGCAGCCACCCCGATGACTACGCCTACCACGGTAAGAAATGAGCGGGTGAGATTACGCCGGATTTCCCGAAGGGCGATGAGGAAGGCGTTGAGGAGCATGGGATGGGAGATAAGAAATAGGACCTGTAAGGACTTGTAGGACCTATGATTTAAAATTTGGAAGATCTGAGGCTATCAGCCCATCGCGAACGAGGATAATTCGGTTTGCGTGGTGAGCGACTTCATCTTCGTGGGTGACCATGATGATGGAGATGCCTTGGTCCGCATTGAGGTGGGTGAGGAGTTCCATGATTTCGGCGGTGGTCTTAGAATCGAGATTTCCAGTGGGCTCGTCTGCAAAAAGTGTGTCTGGCTTGGTGACGATGGCGCGGGCGATGGCCACTCGTTGTTGCTGCCCGCCGGAAAGCTCGGCAGGGGTATTGCGTTGTTTATCTGGTAGGCCCACGCTGGCAAGCGCTTCGCGGGCTAGTTCGTGGCGTTGCTTACGGGTGTAGCCGCGGTAGAGCAGGGGCAGCTCCACATTTTCAAGGGCGGAGGTGCGGGCGAGCAGATTGAAGCCTTGGAAAATAAAGCCCAGCGCGTGGCGGCGGATGAGTGAGCGTTGGTCTTTATTGAGTGTTTCCACTGGGATGCCTTTGAAACGGTAAGAGCCGGATGTGGGGCTATCCAGGCAGCCCAAGAGATTCATCAGAGTGGATTTCCCAGATCCGCTGGGACCCATGATGGCTGCAAACTCGCCACGGTGGATGGCGAGATCCACGCCGCGCAGCGCCATGAAGGCGGCATCGCCAGAGCCGTAAGCTTTGGTAAGTGAGCGCAGCTCGATGAGGGCTTCCGCAGTCATGAGTCCGTAGCCGGTGGCTTGATGCTGACGATGACTTGGGTATCGATGGCAAGGGTGGAGCCAGTGATCTCGGTGACGCGCCCATCGGTGATGCCGGGGGTAACAAGGATCCTGAAGGGCTCACCATTTTTCAAGGTCCAGACGCTAGGTTCATTGCTGGTGGAGCCTGCCTTGGGGGCAGGGTTTCCGCGCCAGCGCCTACCGCCGCCGGGGGATAGACTTTGGACGAGGGTGCGCTTGGTTTCATCCGTTTTCCCCACGGCGAGAGCGGCGGTGGGATCAAAACGGAGGGCGGAGTTAGGAACCACGACGATGTCTTTTTTATCAACGATTGCGATATCAACGGTGGCTGTCATGCCGGGGCGGAGTGATAAATCTTCGTTGGCGACTTCAAGCTCGGTGCTGTAGTTGACGATGCCGGTGGTGGCTGCGCCGCCGCCATTGCCGCCGCCAGAACCCGTCGCTGCGCCCGTATTCGCAGCGCCAAATGCGACTTTCTTGACGGTGGCGGTGTAGGTGCGGCTCGGCCATGCATCGACGCTGAAGGTGGCGGTCTGGCCGACTTCTACGCGGCCAATATCTGCCTCGGACACGGAAACGAGCAGTTCCATCTTTTTCAAATCCTCCGCGATGGTGAAAAGGGTGGGGGCGGTAAATGAAGCGGCTACGGTCTGGCCCACTTCAATGGAGCGGGCGAGGACAATGCCATCCACGGGGGATCGAATGATGGCTACTGCGAGGTCCCGCTCGAAGGAGCGGACCTCCGCCTGCGCACCGGCGATGGCGGCGTGGGCGCTTTGTAAGTCTGCTTGGGCGCGGGCGCCAGTGGCGCGGGTGGTCTCAAGTGTGGCGCGCGATGGGGTTTTTCCACCGCTGAGTTCGAGCAATTCTTCCTGCCGGGCGAGGGTGGCCTTGGCCTCGGCGAGAGTGGCCTCGGCTTGGCTGACGCGGGCCTTGGCGGCGAGCAGTGAGGCACGGCTGCGCTCAGTCTGCTGCTCAAGTTTTGTAGTATCGAGCCGGGCGAGGGGTTGGTTTTTTTTCACCTTATCATTCGTATCCACGAAGACTTCCTTGGCGGTGCCTGAGAGTTCACTGCCGATGATGATTTGATTGGTGGGGGTGAGATTTCCAGCAGCCGTGACGATGAGGGAAATGCGGCTCAGGGAAGCGGCAGTGGTGACGTATTCGGGCTTGTCGAGGCCGTCTTTTTTCCGAGCGAAATAGATCCAAATTCCCGCGCCGCTAATGATGAGCGCGAGCGCAATGAATGCCCATTTGCGCAGCGGGCGGGATGCGCCGCTGGCGACGATCGCTTGGAGATTTTCATTGGAATCAAGTTTAGCCATGGAGATGAAATCGAGTGGAAATTAGGAGCGCGGCGACCATCCACCGCCCAGTGCTTTGTAAAGCTGGATGTAGGCTGTGGTGCGGTCTGCTTGGGTGGCGAGAAAGCTTTCTTCCAAGCTGAGAAGCGAGCGCTGAGCATCAAGTACGATGAGGAAATCGATTTCACCTGCTTGGTAGCGGAGACGGGCGAGGGCATCTGCCTCGCGGGCTGCGGCGGCGGCTTTTTCAAGAATGGCGAGGCGCTCCGCAGTGCGGCGGCAGGCGATGAGCGCGTCTTCCGTTTCAGAAAGTGCGGTGAGCACGGTGGAGCGGTAAGCGTGGTAGGCTTGCTCTTCAGCCGCATCGTTTGCCTGAATGTTTGCACGGATGCGCCCACCATCGAAAATGGGACTCGCAATGCCAGCGATGGCCCCGGCGGTTGCGGTCTGAGGGCTAAATAGCTTGGAGGAGGTAAGTGAGCTTAAGCCGAGCGTGCCTGAAAGATTAAGAGACGGATACCGGAGGGCATCTGCAGCGCGGGTATTCGCAGCGGCGGCAAGCAGGCTGTAGCCGGCAGCGCGGACATCCGGGCGTTGGCGCACGGTGTCCGCCGGAATGCCGATGGCAAGGGTGCGGGGTGGAACAGGGATCGGGCGCTTATTTCCCGCGAGGAGCGCATCAAGCGAGCCTGGGTGGCGACCGCACAAGAGCGTGAGTAAATTCCGGCTGCGGGCGGCTTGTTGCTCGAGAGAGGGGATGGCGGCACGGGCTTGCTCAAGGCTGCTGAGCGCTTGATTGGGCTCCAAGGAATCTGACTCACCTGCTTGTTGGCGCCAGGTGGCGAGCTTGGAGGTTTGTTCGCGGGTGGCGATATTCCGCCGGACGATCTCGAGGCCGGCCTGCGTGGCGCGCAGATCCGTGTAGGCGATGGCGATTTCTGAGGCGAGGGTGGCCTGAGCGGAATGGTAGTTTTCCTCTACGGTGCCGAGATTTGCGGCGGCAGCTTGGATGAGGCTGCGTTGTCTGCCAAAAAGATCGATCTCCCATGAGGCATCCAAATTTGCCGAGTACGAGGTGTTTTCGAAAGAGGAGCCAGACGAAGGATTGGTAGCGCGGGAGTTGGTAGAAGCGGAGCCGCCGAGGGTGGGGAAGAGGGAGGCTTTTTCCGCAGTGCGGCGGGCGCGTGCCTCGCGGATGCGGGCAGATGCGGATGCGAGATCTGGGTTTTCCCGCAGCGCTTGAGAGATCAAGCTGCTGAGGGTGGGATCATTAAAACGCTGCCACCAGCGGGAAAGATCGCGCGTGGGAGCAGCCGTGGGGAAACCTGCCGCATTTTTCCAAGAGGCTGGCAGCGAGGTGGGAGTGCGGACAAATGGCGAGGGGCCTGCACAGGAGGCGAGGGTGAAAATCGTAAAAAAATACCCCGCGAGACGATAGGCTGATTTCATCAAAGGCGGGTGAGTATGATAGAGGAAAAAGGCAAGGTGGAGGGTCGGCGAGGGG
>JAYULG010000324.1:0-2584 GCA_043763755.1 Akkermansiaceae bacterium
TCTTTTGCGTCTGCTGGATCGATGGTGATGACAAGTTTATCTCGCCAATCTTTCCGGCGCTCGATTTCTGCAACCTCAGGGTCTTCTGGCACAGCGCGGGCCTCTGCGAGCACGTCATCCGGGAAAGACGTGCGCAGGCCGAAGCGGTGAATCACAGAAATGATGTCCACCCCCGGATCGCCCGGCCAGCCGAGCACCTCCACGATGCGGCCACGCGGCGTGGCATGTTGGTCAACCCAATCATCGAGATGGACGACGACGAGCTGCCCGGGCATCGCGGTGCTGTCGCCCAGGATGTCGATTTTCCCATCGATGGCCTTATCATCGCACTCCACCCAACCGAAATCCGCCTTCTTGCGAAAAATGCCGACAAGCCGCCCAGAGCGGCGGGTAAGGACTTTTTCCACTTTACCACGCAGTTCTTCAGGCACATCTGGCGTGAATTCACTGCGGGTGCGGAACGGCCGTGGGACGGATTTGATCAGAGAAATGAGAACTTTGTCTCCATCGAGCGAGGTCGCCACGTTCCGGCGCTCGATGAAGATCCGCGAATGCACGGTGAAGTCGATCCCAGTGGCGATGTTCTGCGGATCGGTAAGTTCTGGGAAAAAAAATGCGTGGCCTTTCGGGTGGAATTTCAGCGTGCCTGAGAGCTGGTTTTTCGGCGCATTGGGCAAATGATAGCAAGATTTTTTCCCAAGGAGAATGGCCCCTTCCGTGACAAGAGACTCGAGTGTATTGCGCAATTCCGTGATGCGGGTGCCCGGAAGTTTAAGGCCACGGGCGAGTTGCGATTTTGAGAGGGCGTTCCCATTTGCGGCGACGAGGGCTTCGAGCACAGGGGCCCGCAATTGATTGCCAAGCATGGGGAAAACATGCGCCGGGTATTACTTTTCTGCAACGGCAAAGGCAGCCGAAAAAAAGATTGCTAAAGGTTCCGGTGAGATTATGTTCTTTACTATGTGAATGCGAAAAATATTTTACGTGATCTTCTTTAGGAAATAACCGTAACGTTTGCGCCGTCACCAACTTCAACTAAATCAGTCATGAACCAAAAACCCATTCGCCGCGCACGCGGCTTCACATTGATCGAGCTACTCGTCGTCATTTCAATCATCGCCGTGCTCGCGGGCGGTGGCTTTGCCGCAGGAAACGCCGCCATCCAAAAAGCAAAAAGAACTACAGCGATGGCAACATGCGTGGCTCTTGAACTGGCAATCAACAATTTTTACACTGAGTACGGAACGATGCCCAAGGAAAATCTGAATGCCGATGATGACGCGAACACTAAAACTGATCTGGCACTTCTTAATGTTCTCCTCGGCACAGAAACAGCAGCCATTCCACTCAACCCTAGGAAGATTAAGTTTCTCTCGTTGAAGCAAGCAAAGAATAAGAAAGACGGACTTGTCTATAATAGCACCGGATCAACTCTAGAGAGTCTTGTCGATCCTTGGGGTGGACCATTCTTCGTTCGGCTCGATGGGGATTATGATGAAAAGGTGGATCCAAAGCCCTCAGCATCTGCGAGAACAGTGTTAAACGGACGACGCGCCGCAGTATGGACCAATGGTGCCGATGCAGCACCTACCGGCTCCGGTGGCAAAGCTACCGACGATGTGAAAACTTGGTAACCATAACAACTCTTTTAAAACCCAAACTCAAAAGTCCCACCCAGCCGATGGCTGCGGTGGGTTTTTTTATTTAGAGGCAGATCCGCTGATTTGGACTTGATGCTTGAAGATATGGGCAACTCTGCGCATGCCTATGTCCGCCCTTCGTTTCCAATGAAACGCGGGAAACATGAGTATGGCTGATTCAGAAAAAAGCTATCAAATTAAAGTTTCTTGGCATCCGTTCCTCTGGATCGTTGCCGCAAGTGCCCTCGCGCATTTATGGTGCCTTGGATCCCAATTCTTCCTTGATGATCGGGTAACATTTCAGAACAACCCGCTCATTGAGAATGGTCGTTTTTGGGAAGCCTCAGTCAATGCTTGGACATATGGATGGTATAGCATTCAGCTCCATTTATTCGGCGCAGGTCCAGTAGGATTTCATTTCTTCAACTGGCTATTACACACCTCAGTGGCTTGTATACTATTTCTCCTAGCACGGGAGTTATTAGGTAACTCTCAGAAAACACAACTTGCTTTATTTGCCAGCATCTTGTTCGTCGTTCACCCACTGGGAAGTGAAATTCCTAATTACGCGCGGACTCAGGACTTAGCATGGGTCACACTATTTTCACTGGCAGCCTCATGGCAAATGCTGCACCTAATCCGTGGTGGAACTTGGAAAAATCTCGGATGGCTGATGCTCGCCATCTCTGGTGCAATGTTTTCAAAAGGACCCGGTCTGCTTCACGCGCTAATGATGGTGGGTGGTGTAGGTGTTGCATATCTTAATCTTCAGCAATGGCAGTGGATCAAACATCGCAAATGGATCATCATCGCAGGTCTTACCATCTGCATGATCGTGCTCTATCAACTGGGTAGAACTACTTATGCGTTCGATACGAATCGTCTCCTTTCAGAACCGCGCTACATCGGCCATGCTTATACTCTAGCGCGCGTGTTCTGGGAAT
>JAYULG010000325.1:0-9109 GCA_043763755.1 Akkermansiaceae bacterium
CAATCTTGTGCTGAGCTTCTGCCACAATTAGAACATCCCCGTCATGGATCAGTGGTATTACGCTCGCGAAGGAAAACAGAATGGACCCATCAGCCGCAGTGAAATCATCACGCTTGCCTCCAGCGGTGGCTTGGATCCGGTAAAAGATCTTGTTTGGAATTCCAGCATGAAGGACTGGACGCCCGCCGGGAAAATCGAGGGGATATTCTCTCAGAATCTGAGTGTTTCCCCAGCAGATCCTGCAAATCCCTATTCCACGCCGGCGAGTGCTTGGAATCCAGTGGCGCAGATGACTTCGGGTGAAGCACTTGTCGAAATTGCTCCGGGAAGTGAACCCATCGATGTGATGGCCTGCTTGAAGCGAGCATTCTACCTCACGAAGCGAAATTTCGGGATGATCATGTTGCTGTTAGCCGTGTATATCGGAGTAACGATGGCGGTTGGCATCTTCGGCGCTGGTTTGGATCATCTACTTGGATTGAACAAAGTTGTCGGAGATACCATCATGCAAAGCACTGGCCAATCGGTCACATCCAATAGCCCGATTGCCAGCATCCTCAATCAGATAGTGTCCATTTTTCTCTCACTAGGTGTTACACGAGTCGGCCTTAACATTGTTTCTGGAAAGGAGTTTTCTGTAGGTGATCTATTTTTAGGTGGCGCAAAATTTTTGCCCGCGTTGGGCGGGATGATACTTTATTTTCTAATGATACTCATCGGCTTTATTTTACTTGTAGTCCCGGGGGTATATCTTGCTCTACGCTATGGTATGTTTCTAACAGCCATGGTAGATCGGAATTTGGGAGTGATAGATTCTTTCACTTATAGTTCTTCCTTAACTACAAATAATCGCGCTCGGCTCTTCGGCTTGACGGGCATGAGCATCGGCCTCGCGCTGGCCGGCATTCTTGCGCTGTGCGTGGGAATTTTCTTCGCCATGCCCGTGATATCGCTGAGCTGGGTGGTGGCTTACCGATGGATGCAGTATGGCCACCGTGCTGCGCTAGATCATGATGGCACCGCTACTCCCATGCTCATGAAGAATGGGTTTTAAGACTAGAGCTGCCATACCGCGTGGGCAGGGCCTTTGCGACATGCAATAGGAGATTCATCAATTTTGCCCCAGCTTAGATATCGATCATTCCACTCCGCCCAGTGCGCCCGTCCCGGGCTGGTGAAAGAGCCAGTGTTAATGATACGGCGACCGTTTTTTTCCCAACATCCTTCATGGTGGAAGTGCCCAATGATAAGAACTTCTGCACCCGGAAAATAGTTATCACAAAACTCACTTCCTACCCTGCCTTGAGTGAACCACGCCTCTAGCATTTTGAGCGCTCGTTGTGGCGGCTGGATGGCATCCCATGCGCGTTGGTAAAAATGGCGGCCTGTGGGGTATTCCACACTGCATAGCTCGCGAGCGATGTCCCGAGCGACGCGGTGGCGCGCCGCAGAATCATACGCGGCGGCGGGATGTGCTGCCCACAGTTCCTGCACCCGTTTCCCGCTTACTATGATTTCCCGCTTCCACGGTGAGCTTTCATATAGCAATGCATCGCCATGAGTGATGACGATTTTTCCCTCTGCCAATTCCACCCAGCCAGCGCCAGCCCAGCCGGGATCATGATTGCCGGGAAGAAAAACCGCCGTCGCATTTTCTTCAAGGCAGAGACATCGCAATTCTTCTAACATCACAGTGGAGCGTGCGAGAAATGGCCGTGCAAGTTCCTGCCATGTGTCTCCATTAAAGATCACTGTGCCTGCCCCAGCGATGAGTGGGCGGAGCACCGAGATATCTCTAATCCGTGAAATTTTGTGACCCAAGTGGAGATCAGACAAAACACGAACTGGCTCATTCATGCACCACCCGGCGCTGCCGCACCGCCTCATAAAGGCACACTCCAGTGGCCACTGAGACATTTAGGCAGGCGACTTTTCCCGCCATCGGGATGGAGGCGAGGAAATCACAATTTTCCTCCGTCAAGCGACGCATGCCTTTTTCCTCCGCCCCAAGCACGAGCGCGAGCGGACCCTTGAGATCGATTTCATAGATTGATTTAGACGCAGCGTGATCCGAGGTGCCCACGATCCACACTCCTGCCGCCTTGAGCTTCTCCATGGTGCGGGCAAGGTTCGTCACTTGCGCGAAGGGCACGTGATCTGCGGCTCCCACCGAGATGCGGCGTACCGTCTCGGTGATGCCCACGGCTTTATCCTTGGGCGCGACGACGACATCTACGCCCGCTGCATCTGCCGTGCGGAGGATCGCACCGAGATTGTGCGGATCTTGCACGCAATCGAGAACTAGGACGAAGGGTGTTGTCTTCTGTGCGACGATGGCCAGCACGTCATCCTCATCGAGCGATGGCACGGCTGTCTCCACCGCCTGCACGTGGCGATTTTCGCGAGCTTGTTTTTGCTGCGCACCGCGCGGTGGTGTGAAACGAGGCTTCATGGGGAAAAGCTGAGCAATGGTCTTGCTTGAGTCCAGCGCTACGTGGATGTGCTCGCGGTATTCACTCAGGGAGAATCGTCACCATGGTGGGAGCGATTGTAAAAATGGCGGCTGCAATTTCTTTCACACCCTCAGGCTTGAGAGCCTGATAGTCTGCGATGAGCCGGCGATGTTGATCTGCTGGATGACCGAAGAGAAGATCAAGCGCGACGTGACGAGCGACTGATGCGGGCGATTGCTGTTGGATGGCCAAACCACTCAAGACGGTGGAGCGCACGCGCTCGAACGCCTCAACAGGAATGCCGTCTTTTGCGATTTTTCCAATTTCTAAGAGAAGCTCACTGCGTGCAAGATCCACCTGCTCCGGGGAGGTGGCGACGTAGAAGGTGAACAAGCCCGTATCATAGCCGAGAAACTGCGTGGCTCCGACCTGATAGGCGAGGCCAAGATCTTCACGAATGCGGGAAAACAAGGGGCCAGCCATGTCCGAGGCGTATTCTTGGATCATCGCAAGAGCATGGCGATTGGCGCCACTCACGGTCGTGCCAGGATAACCGATCGTGACAATGGCTTGTTTTTTCGGCAAGTGCTGGACCTCGGTGATGTCGATTTTTAAGTCACTCGCAGGAGCAGACCACGTGTGTCCCTGTGCGAGTGTGGAAAACTTTTCCGTGATCAAAGCGAGGGCGCTCGTGGGATCGAAATCACCGGCGATGGACAGCGTGAGATTTGCGCCATTGAAATGCCGTGCATGATGATCTAGCAAATCCTTGTGCCCTAGATTGAGCAAACTGGGAGGCGAGCCGAGAGTATCTAGGCCGTAGCCGCTGCCCGCAAAGATCGACTGGCGCAGGATGCGGAAGCCGAGATGCAAGGGATCTTGCATGGCCTCTTCCAGCGCTGCAAGTTGGCTGGCTTTCTCACGGGCGATGGCATCGTCGAGCAATGAGGGCGCGAGTAGCGTTTCTGCAAAAACATCTGCGATGATTGCGAAATCCGGCGCTAGACCAGCGGCCTGGACGAGGATGGCATTGTTTCCTGGATTGGCACTGATCGAAGCACCTAGGGATTCTAAAGTCGTGGCGATTTCGTGGGCGCTGCGAGTGAGAGTGCCTTTGCAAAGAGTGGAGGCAAGAAGCTGATTGAGGCCGTTGTTTAAGGCAGTCTCAGAAGGCAGGCCGGCGCGGATGGCGGCCTGAAAATGCACGAGCGGCACCCGGCGATCCGGAATCAGCGCAAGGGTGATGCCATTTGCGAGGTGGTGGACCTGGATTTCTTGGCGCGTGACTCCTGCCTTATCATGGCTGTGCGCGACTGGCGCATCGAGCGGATCAAGGATCGTGAGGCAAAATTTCTCATCGGTAAGACTGCGGGCCACGCGGCACACATCCTCGGGAGTCACAGCCTCGATTGCTGCTAGATAGCGCTGGGTGAAATTCAGATCACGGGCTTCATGCCAGTTTGAGGCAAGGTCTGATGCGCGGCCTGAGGCAGTGGTGAGACCACGGAACTGGCTTGCGAAAATCTGCCGCTTCGCCTTGGCAAGATCTTCCTCTAACGGGGAATCAAGAAGCTGTGTGATTTCCACCTGGATGGCGGTGATGAGTGCATCGCGCTTTGCAGGCTCGGCATCGGCACTGACGGCGAGCACGCCCTCACGCCCGGGACTCGTCCATGAAAAAGCGCTTATTTCTAAGGCTAGTTCTTGTTTCTCGCGCAGGCTTTGGTGCAAGCGTGAGGCGCGGCCACGGCCAAGAATACCAGCCAGCACCTCGTAGGCAGGCGCATCTGGATGATCCAGTGCGGGTGATTTCCATGCGAGGGAAATTTTGCTAGTAGGGATGGCAAAAGTCTCCCGCATGTGGCGCGGGCCGAGCTGCGGAGGATCAAGCGCGATGTGCGGCTCACGTCCGCCGCCAGCGAGTTTTTCCGCAGTGAGAGCGGTGATTTTCTCACGGGCATCGGCTGCTGTAAAATCACCCGAGATCACCACCGAGCAGCGGTCTGGAGTGTAGCGTGCTTGGTGATAGTCGATGAGATCTTGATAGGTGATGGCATCAAACAAATGGCGATGGCCGATGACCGGGTGGCGGCGAGGGTCTAACGCAAAGGCGGTGGAAAAAAGCAAGCGACTCGCTGCGTTATCCGGATCATCCAGCCCCATATCGATCTCGCGGCGGATCACGTCTTTTTCTTTCTCAAACTCAGACTCAGGAATGAGCGGGAAAAACACCAAGCCTGATAGAATTTTAAGAAACATATCCAGCGAATCTGCCGGGCCATCAATGTAGTAAACCGTGCGATCAAAACTCGTATAAGCATTCCAATGCCCGCCAGCGGCTTGCACGGTGCTGGCGAGAGTGTCCGCATCATAGTCACGCGTGCCTTTGAAAACCATGTGCTCCAAGAAATGGGAGATGCCTGCGCCGAGATGTGCATCTTCATGCATGCTGCCAGTAGCCACCCAGAATTGCGCCGAGACGACGGGTGCCGCCGAGTCCGGGTCTAAAATTAGAGTAAGGCCGTTAGCAAGAGTCTCAACGGTGGCGGTGGTGGCAGGGTATTGCATAAAGTTCTTTCTTGGCGGGACGATGGAATGATGGGTAAGTTTTGTAATGAAAACACTGATTATTTCTGGCATCGTGGCCGTGGCATTGATGTTTGGCGGAAGTCTATATGGCTACCGTGCTTACAAAGAATCTCGCCCGAGGCCAATGTGGGTGCCGTTGCAAATCAATCCAAAGCTGCCGACTGAGAAGCAAGATCAAATCGCTAAAGAGTTGAAAACGAAATTGCTGGACCATGATTTTTTGATGCAGGTGAGCAAGGAGCTTGGCTTGATGAAGGAGTGGAAACTCGAGTCAGATGCGAAGTGCGCGGACGAACTCGCCAAGCGGCTGTTCGTAAAAGTCGGAGAATTCGATACGGAAAAGGGCCGCGTGCCATCGATCAACGTCGGCGTGAATGGGACTGTAAAAGAAGGCTCACTGTCCTCGAAAATCGCCATGCATTTGACAAAACATGTTTGGAAGATCCTTGGCTTGGATGCTCCGAAACAACAGTGATGCATCATCCTCACAGATGCTCAATCACTTGCGAGCGCGCAAACCGAGCCTTCGGTGCCTTTGCGTACCGATCCGAATCCGCACGATACCCTAGCGCACACGCTACGGCTGTGGAGTATCCGCTGCCCGCGAGTCCCAACACCTGATCATAGCCTTCTTTGCTGATGCCTTCCATTGGACATGTATCGATGCCCAGCACTGCTGCGGAAAGCATGAGCTGCCCCAGCGCAATGTAAACTTGCCGGATATTCCACTGATGGCGGTCTTCCTGACTCATGCCTTGGGCAAATCCCTCGACCACACCTCTGTAGCCCGCGAGTGACTCGGCAGTCACACCTTGCACCTCAGCCATGCATGCGATCCATGCACCTACATCTTCCGTGGTGAGATCCGTGCGTGCAGTGAGCACTACGAAGTGAGATGCATCAGTGACTTGGGGTTGCTTCCAAGATTCTGCGAGAAGTTGAAAACGGAACGCCGGATCTTCTATCACCATAAATTTCCATGGCTGCAGCCCGAACGAGGACGGTGTAAGAACTAGAGATTCCTCTAGTGTAGCCCATACATCTTGTGGGATCTTTTGTGAGGGATCGAATTGTTTCGTGGCGTAGCGCCACTGGAGTGATGTGAGAAGTTGAGCAGAAGTGAGCGACATATTAAGTAATCATATCATGGTCCATCAATGTTGAATGGCAAGGTGGCGGATGGAAAATCTTTGAGAGTCAGACTGAAAACAATGCCATACTCTTCTTCGAAACGATTGTCTCGATGGCTGATGCCCACTCCTGCCACCCAATTTCCGAGGTCGCGATGGAGAGTGTATTGCTCATACTCCAGAGTGCCGTCCGCCATTTCCAATTGATGCTGCATTCCAAAGCCCCAGTTTTCATTGAGGCGAGTGTAAACCCGCGTATCGAGGCGATTCGAATCCACCAGCACAGGATGACTGCTCAAGTTCCGATATCCCACGCTGAACTCAAGATTCTCAGTCGGCAAAAATCGCATGCGCCCATTGAACTCATTGAAACCAGAGCCACCAGCAGCGATCGGGAACTGAGTTTCCACATCCACTTGCATCCAAGGAACGGGACTCCAGCGGAGCTCATTATATAAATTGGAAAAATTACGGACACCCTCAGGATCCTCAATAAAGCCGTCGATAAAAGTATCTATATATAACCACTCAAAACTCTGGCCATCCCGTTTCGTAAAAAGCCGATTCCGCGTCCCGAGCCGGGCAACATTCCAACTTTGCAAATCATCCACGGCGGTGAAACGATTCGGGTCAAGTGGCCGCGGCCGAGTGGTGGGCGTGAGCCGATCCACTCGCGGGTCGAGAGGATCATAGTTATTGGTAGAGATGATCGACCAATTCGTATAAGGCTGGAAGATATGCGTAAGGCCATCTAGACCCCACGATGGCTTGACGATATCTCCTATATTTTTCGAGAACTTCACGGACGCTTCATTGCCCACGTGGAAATAGGTCTGATCAAAGTTATCAATCGGACCATCTACCGCATTGTAGCGATTGTAGCCGAAACCCACTTGAGGAGTGAGATTGACGACGTTGGCTAAAGTGAGCGGCATGGAAAGCTCCTGATAGGTGGTGAAGCGTGCATAGCTTGGATCAAGCAATTGGCTGCGGAGTGCCTCACGGCGTTTATCACCTAGCGGCAGACTGAGCATGGATTCCGCAAGCTGGCGCTCAAAGCCAGAAAGCTGATTGAGCAGGTCAGGCACGGCGGGATCACCAGCGGTAAGCTTAGAAAGAGGATGTATGATAGAACGTGCATTATGGTCCGAAGCTTTTTCACCAATCAGGCCAAAGGTGGTGCTACCTTCATGCAAGAACGGAAAGCCAAAAACAGGCGCGCGTGCCCGATCATAGGAAACTTGTGGTAACCGTGTATCCGCCCTGTAGAAATCATTGAGTTGATACCTGAGGAAAAGTGACAGCAATGAAGCATCATCTCTCCGGTAGAGGCTGATGGTATTGTCTGGCGAGGGATCATAGCGGTATTTATCTGGATCGAAATCTTCTAGATAATTGGCATCACTCAGAAGTGATAGATTCGTGTCCAAGCGCCAATCCGCATTCTCCTCGAATTGAAATTCTTGCCGATGTTTGAGCTCTAGCTCGTAGCGATTTGCACTTACAAAATCTCTTGGCACCCCAGCGCGGGTAGTATTTGGCGCAAAATCATGGATATAGTAGGCACTCAGCCCCGTGATTTCATCACTTGTCTCCTTACGAGTATCGGATAGCTGTAACCCTAAACCAACCCCACGTTTTGATAAAAGATCCACACGCCATTTCGATAACAACCACGCATCTTCGTTTTCACCTGTTTCTGAGTTATACTTTCCACCAAGCATAATGCCATAAGTATTTAGTAAATAGGGGCCCCAGTTCGACCTCGCACCGGGGACGAAGTGATAGCCAAGCTCTGCATCCAGCGGCTGGCTCAGATAGGGGAGCCAGAAAATGGGTGTATCTCCAGCGAAGAGCCGCAGATCATTGAAAACAATTTTATCATCAGGAAAGATCGTAGTTTTTCTAGCACGCACCCAGTAGTTTGGGTTTTCCACATCGTGGGTGGTGATGCCGGCATCGGTGCCTACGAACACCTGTTTGCCATTGCGGTCTTCTGCGGTGAATTTTCCGGACTCTAACAAGATAGGATCGATGGAGGCCCTGAGACCTTGCGTCTCAAATGATTTGCGTTCGTAGTAGTAAACTGTGCGGTCACCGCGCTGGAGGAGATTGCCTTGGAAGACACTCACATTGCCTTCCATCGTCACTTTTTTTTCTTTGGTGTCGATAGTGGCCGTGTCGGAAAAAATTTCGAGGCCGTTATCGCCTTGAATTTTCACAGGCCCACCGAGCGTGAGGATGCCAGTATTGAGATCTCCCGTGATGGCGCCTCCTCGATTATCAATTTTGAGTTCTTTCGGCAGGGTGAGGGGAGTAGTGCCAATAGAGCCGAGCGGAATTTCCGGCGCAGGAACAGGCGTAATCGTATCCACCAAGGGTGCCGGTCCCTCATCAGGTAGCACTTGCGCGTCTGGTTGTTCCTGCGCGCCTAGGGGCAAACAGAGCAGCAGTGAGACAATAAACGCAACAGCATTTCGCATCGCGTGGGATGACAAAACTTTAGCCATCTAAAGTAAAGGGCGAAAGGCGGCAGACATTTTCATTTTGCCCGCAGCAAATCTAGCCGATGCTGGCGCATGGGGAAAATCGAGCGTACGGCGATCATCGGGGTGACAGGTTTTGTAGGGCGTGGCCTGCCCAAGATGCTAGAGGCACACGGGATTTCCACGACTGGGATCAGTCGCTTAGGAAAAGGGATCGTGCCGGGAGTCACAAACTGGCAGAGCTCATCTGAACTGAATTTTGAAGGGCATCAGGCGGTGATCAATCTCGCGGGCGAGCCCATCGACCAACGGTGGACGGACCGCACGCGCGTGCTTTTTCATGAAAGCCGCATCGGCCTCACGCTGCGGGTGGTGGATGCCATTGAAAAATTACCTCCGGAGCAGCGCCCACGCGTGCTGGTAAATGCCTCAGCCGTAGGAATCTACGGAG
>JAYULG010000326.1:0-9107 GCA_043763755.1 Akkermansiaceae bacterium
GTAGGCGGAGGATCGAATGCAATCGGCCTTTTTCACCCCTTCCTCAATGATGAAAACGTGCGCATGGTAGGCGTAGAGGCGGGCGGAGATGGCATTTTCCCAGAGCGTCACGCAGCCCGTTTCCAAGGTGGTAAACTCGGGGTCTTGCAAGGGACTAAAACTTGGTTACTCGCCAATGCGGATGGCCAGATCGAACTCACTCACTCTGTTTCTGCCGGGCTAGATTATGCCGCTGTAGGGCCAGAACATGCATTTCTGCAAGACATCGGCCGCGTGGAATACACCTACGCCACTGACGATGAAGCGCTGGCTGCATTCAAGGAATTGGCCCACACGGAGGGCATCATCCCGGCATTGGAAAGCGCCCATGCGATGGCCTACATCACGAAAATTGCACCAAATTTACCCAAAGACTGCATCCTCGTGGCAAACCTATCCGGCAGAGGAGATAAGGACGTGGAGCAGGCATCCAAGTATCTCCTCGCTTAGGGCTCCATCGGCGGGCCTCCTGAGGAGGATTGGTCATTCTAGATCAGACAAATATCGCTCCGCCTCGAGTGCAGCCGCGCAGCCTTGTCCAGCAGCGGTGATCGCTTGGCGGTAGTAATGGTCCGCCACATCTCCCGCAGCAAATAAGCCGACTGTCTTGGTGGCAGTGCGCCCAGGATTTTGCACAATGTAGCCGTTTTCGTCTTTATCTACCAACTCGCCCAAGAATCCACTATTGGGCACATGGCCGATGGCGACAAAAACACACGCGACTTCGAGTTCCTTTTTCTCGCCGTTGATTAGATTTTCGAGCATCACCGCGCGCATCTCCCCTTTTTCATCAGTGAGGTATTCGGAGACGGTGGAGTTCCAGATCGGAAAAATCTTCGGGTTTGCGAGAGCACGGTCCGCCATGATTTTAGAGGCGCGGAGTTCATCACGGCGGTGGATTAGATAAACTTTACTGGCAAATCTTGTGAGAAAACTTGCTTCCTCACACGCGCTATCTCCGCCACCGATCACACATACTGGCACATCGCGATAAAATGCGCCATCGCACGTGGCACAAGATGTCAGCCCGTGGCCGATGAGTTTTTGCTCACCTTCCAGCCCCAGATGACGTGGCGCGGCGCCCGTGGCCACGATGACTGTTTTTGCCTCATACGTTTCGGAGCCAGCATTGAGGAGGAAACTTCCGTCTTCGCGTTTTTCGATGGATTCCACACTCGCCCATGCGATGCGGGTGCCGAATTTCTCGGCCTGGGTCTGCATACTGATCATCAAATCTGGCCCCATGATGCCATCAGGGTGGCCCGGAAAATTTTCCACTTCCGTGGTGGTGGTAAGCTGCCCGCCAGGCTGAGTGCCGGAGAGCATCAAGGGGGTAAGATTTGCACGAGCTGTGTAGATGGCGGCAGTGTATCCAGCACAGCCCGTTCCTATAATAATGACGTTTTCCATGATTCTTTGAGCGTTGCTCCGCGTGAGTATTCCGGCTGATTTCCCTTTGAGTCAACCACCGCCACAGGATTTCTCATAAACGCGTTGCGCCTGCGCCCGATTGAGTAACACTCAGCTTGTCCATGACCCCAGATTTTATCCGCGAAGCTCTTCGCCAAGTCCGCTACCCAGGTTTTTCCAGGGACATTATTTCATTTGGCCTCGTGAAAGACGTGATTTGCGCTCCGGGCAACGTCACAGTGAAGCTCGAAATCGCCACTCGCGATCCTAAGATCCCCGAGAAAATTTTTCAAGATTGTCACGCGATTCTTGATCCACTGCCAGACATCGGCAGCGTGAAGGTGGAAATAGAAGTAAAGGATGCACCAGCAGGCGCGGGAGCTGGCAGCACCGTTGGAAAATCCTCCATCCCGGGCGTGAAACGCATCATCGCCGTGGCATCTGGCAAGGGTGGAGTTGGGAAATCCACTGTAGCCGCGAATCTCGCAGTGGCTCTCGCAGCAGGTGGAGCCAAAGTCGGCCTTTGCGATTGCGATCTCTACGGCCCATCCATCGGCCAAATGTTTGCGGTAAGCGATAAGCCGATGGCAAATGAGCATGATGAAATCATCCCGATGGAAGCCCACGGTCTCAAGCTCATGTCCATGGGATTCTTGCTTGATGACCGCTCACCCGTGATCGTGCGCGGCCCCATGGCCACTCGCTACACCCAGCAATTTCTCCGCCAAGTGGCATGGGGTGACTTGGATTATCTAGTGCTAGATTTGCCACCCGGCACAGGTGATATCCAGCTCACTATTGTGCAAACTGTCACTGTGGATGGAGTGGTCATCGTTACCACTCCGCAAGAAGTCGCACTGATCGATGCCCGCAAGGCCGTCTCCATGTTTGCAAAAGTAAATGTGCCCATCCTTGGGTTGATCGAAAACATGTCTTGGTTCGAATGCGATGCGGGAAAGAAATATTACCTATTCGGCCAAGACGGCGGCGTGAAGGAAGCCGCACATCTCAATGTGCCGCTGCTCGGCCAGATCCCGATTGATATGCAGACACGCGAGAGCGGCGATAGCGGAGCTCCTGTGGCCCTTATATCCCCAGAGACGAATAAAGTGTCAGAGGCGTTTCATCGAATCGCCCGTTACATCGGAGATAAGTTCCCTTAGTCGAAATGGGAAAAAAGTAGCCTCACTAGGGCTCGAACCTAGAATAACGGAATCAAAATCCGGGGTGTTACCATTACACTATGAGGCTTTTGCGAAGGCTGAGGTGCCTGCTGCGGGCGGAAACTAGACTGGCAGCCCGATGTTTGGCAACAGGGAAAATCAATAAATGTGGCCCTCGCATCGAGCTAAATAGAATGATGCCGTGGAATGGCAAAAGGGACGATGGAATGACTCACGCTCAATCAATGATTTTCCGCATCGGGATCATGTTTGAGTATTCAAAACCCTGCTTCTGGAAAAACTCTTGGGACTCTGCGCTCATTTTATCCGTCAGCAAGGTAATCCGCTTGAACTGCTTTTTCTTCGCAAAGTCGAACACATGGTCCACCAGCATCGCTCCGTATCCTTGCCCGCGATGGTCTGGATGGATCACCACGTCCTCCATTAAAATCACGAATCCGCCGCGTGCTGTGGAAATGGTAAATAGCAAATTTACCATCCCGAAAATCTTATCCTTGTTGCGGACTACGAAAATACGGCCACGGCTCGGCTGCTCTAGAATGAGCTGTAAACCCCGCTCTTGCATCGTGTGATCGGGCGTAAAATCTTTGGAAACTGCCAAAAGATTCATCACGAGGTCAGTAAGTGCTGGCAAATCCTCAATCGTCGCTGGCTCGACGAGTGGCCTATCTTCGGCCTTTAATTTTTCAAATGTGTCAGGCGCACTTTTCATAGGGCGCACCATGGCACGTTTAGGAAATCAGAACACACAATTCTAAAAGCGAGGGAAATTTCCTACACAGCCCTTTTCACCGCAATAAATCTGGACGATTTTCCCGGGTCTTCATTTCTGCTTCGTGAGCTTTCCACAGCGCAATTTTCCCATGATCTCCCGAAACCAACACTTCGGGGACAAGCATCCCCCGGAAATTGATTGGCCGTGTGTAGGCGGGTGCCTCTAACAGATTAGGATCCGAGAATGACTCGTCCGCCGCTGAGCGCTCATCACCCAGTGCACCGGGTAAAAGCCGAATCACAGCATCACATAGCACTGCCGCAGCCAGTGCCCCATTGGTGAGCACATAGTCACCGAGCGATACTTCATCATCCACCAAGGCATCGATCACCCGTTGGTCCACGCCCTCGTAATGACCACAGAGAATTAGCAAGTGCTCCTCCACTGCAAGGTCTCGCGCAAGCGTTTGTTTAAACGGTTTTCCCTGCGGAGTCATCAGGATGACGCGGGTGGACTCTTCACGCAGCGCCTCCACTGCGGCAAACAAAGGCTCTGGCTTGAGCAACATGCCTTGCCCGCCGCCGCACAATGAATCATCCACTCGCCGATGTTTATCCACAGACCAATCGCGCAACTGATGCGCACTAACTTGCACAATGCCTGCAGCACGGGCTCTTTGGATGACGGAATCACTCAGAGGAGCCATGGCCACATCAGGAAACAAAGTTATGATATCGATGCGCATGCGGACTATTCTAATGAGTTAAATGCACTGCATCAAGAGTCACCCAAACCCATCGACTAAAATGGCTCATCGCCCCACGGATCATTTCCGCCGACATCCCATTCCTCTACCATCTCCGGAGGGAAATCTTCTAGAAACCGAGAAGGATTACACAAAAAGTCTCCTTTGTAAGACTTCGGATTCGTCATAGGGAACGTAAGATAAAGTTCATCCTTAGCACGAGTGAGACCTACATAGAAAAGCCGCCGCTCCTCTTCTAGCATGGGTAAGTCATCACTCTCTAGTACCCTACCATTTGGAAATTGTCCGTCCACCAGCCAGATCAGAAACACCACTTTCCATTCAAGTCCTTTGGCCTGATGGATCGAGGAAAGCACAACTCTTTCTTCGTCCACATTTTCCTTCTCCGCTTTCGGACCACCATCGGCGGTGCTCATCAATGATAGCTGGGCGAGAAATTCAAGTAGATCTTCGAAAGTAGCACCAAATTCTGATAGTTTCTCGATGTCACTACGGCGATTCTCAAAATTCTCGAAACTCGCCTTTAAGTATTCATCATAAACTCCTTCCAGGATACTAAAAACCATCGCTGATGGTTTGGCGAATTCACCATCTGGGGTGAGTTCATCCAAAGTATAACATAACTGTTGCCAGTGGTTCTCTGCTTTTTTTGGAACCTTGAAGGTAAGAAGAAGCTCTGACCAAACGGGGGGCAAATCCTCACGAACCGACCATCCACTCGCCACCCACGCATTCCACAGTTTCTGGACGGCCACTGGCCCACAGCCTGGCAGCAAGCCTACCATGCGAGAGAAACTTACCTCATCCCGGCGGTTCACCACAAAGCGCATGAACGCGGAAACATCCTTGATGTGGGCCTGCTCAAAGAAGCGCAAACCACTGGTGATATCGAATGGAATACCGTTCACAGTCAGCTCCATTTGCACTTCCAGACTTTGAAAATGTGCCCGGTATAGCACCGCCATTTCGCTGAGTGGAATCCCCTCTTCCTGCAACTCACTGATCCGCTGTGCGACGAATGCGGCTTGGCTGCGAGGATCGGGCAAGGCAACCAGCGCTGGCTTTACACCCGGGCTTTCCCGCGAGGCTCTCAGATCTTTTTCGAAGCGGCCACTGTTCGCCCGGATCGCAGCATTTGATAGCTCTAAGATTTCAGGCACACTGCGATAATTGGTCTCAATGGTAAAAGTTTGAGAACCTGCATAGCGTTCGGGAAAACTCAATAAATGTTCCACATCTGCGCCCCGCCATGAGTAGATGGACTGAGCATCATCACCTACCGCCATCAGGCTACCTGAACTTCCTACTAGTAAATCAATCATCCTTCCCTGCACCGAGTTAGTATCTTGATACTCGTCCACTAACACATGCCGGAACTTTTCCTGATAAAGCTTTAGTATATCTGGGCGCTCTTCGAATAGGTGCACTGTCATGCACAACAGGTCATCAAAATCCATCGAGTTTGTCGCAAGCTTCTTGGCAATGTAACCCATGCGGACCTGCTCGATTTTCTCTATCCAATCATAAAGATGATCATAGCGATTTGCGATAATTTCCTCTAGGACTTCGCCCGTGTTTTCGATAAGGCTAAATATCGATGCGAGCAGGTCTGCTTTGGGAAATCGGCGTTCTTTGGTATTGATCTCACAGGCGGCTATTACCCCGGTGAGGAGCGATTTTTGATCATCGCGATCTAGAATAGAAAACGACCGATTGAATCCAATTTCCTCAGCATGCCGCCGCAGAATTCGGCTGCCGATGGAATGGAAAGTGCCCGCCCAAAGATCTGAAACATCTTGGGCCACTAAGTTTCGCACCCGTTCGATCATTTCACGCGCCGCCTTATTCGTGAACGTGAGCAGTAGAATTTGTCTGGATTCGATTTGATGGTCTAACAGCCACGCCACTCGATAGGTGAGTGTGCGAGTTTTCCCAGAGCCAGCACCCGCGATGACAAGTGCTTTGCCTGGTGGGGAAGAAACCGCGTCGTATTGCTCAGAATTGAGTGCGGCCACGTAATCGATGCCTGATTCCGCAGTTTTTTGCGGACGATGAAGTGTGTATTGCCGTGCCATGGACTGGTAAAGGGTGTCACCGCTTCACTACAACGGCAACACCCAAGGCAGAAAACTCCAAGTTTCCGAGTCCGGCATTCGCAATGAAAATTCGTCAAATCAGCATTTTAGTTAATACATCTTAATTAGTTAGATGATTACGTGTTCGCGTATCCCGTAAAGTTTTAAAACCTTTACAACCGTAGCAGTTTTTTCTAATACCTACGGCTGTGCTGTCCCCACATGAAAACAACGAACTATATGAAAGTGACGGTGGTCGCTTGCATGGGTGCCATGGCATCTTGTGCTCCGCAACCAGTAACTCAAAAAATATCTGTTTCTACATCTCTCCATCCTGATTCTTCGCTCTCTGGGCGGATTTTCCAAGAGGTGAACGAATACCGCAATAGTCGCGGAAAAGCCTCTGTCGTGCGGCATGCGGGCCTTGATCGGCTTGCGCAAAAACACTGCGAATACCTATTACAGAACCGTGGAAAATTCGGATTGTATGGTAAAAACGTCAGTCACTTTGGTTTCGAAGGACGTGCTGTGGTCGCCCGTGAAGCCTTCAGTATGGGAAGTGTGGCTGAAAATGTAGCCTCCAGTTCGGTAGGCGGAAATGGAGCTGCTTCGGCTTTGACCAAGCTCTGGATTGGCTCAAAAGATCACGAATATAACATGCGTGCAGACTGGACCCACAGTGGTCTGGGTGCGGTGGTAGCTAGCGACGGTACTGTATTTTCCACGCAGATTTTTGCAACCGTTTCGAATCAGCAGGTGATGATGCGCCAGCGGTTTGCTAGTTTCTAGAAAAACATGCCAGATCTTGCCTTCGAATCCGCCTACCGCTCCGGCCATCATCGATGGATTGCTGGAGTGGACGAGGCGGGCCGAGGGCCATTGGCAGGCCCTGTGACAGCCGCAGCCGTTATTCTACCTTTAGATTTCCAATGCAGTGGATTGGACGATTCCAAAAAAGTCCGAGCGGCACAGCGCGAAATATTATTTGAAAAAATCACCCAGAATCCTGCTGTGATTTGGTCCGTGGCTTCCTCAAGTCACGCTGAAATAGATGCACTCAATATCCTGCGGGCCACTCATTTTGCAATGCGGCGTGCGCTGGAGGGATTGACGCAGATTCCCGATTTTTGCTTGATCGACGGGCTGCCCATCAAAAATTTCCCCTTCGCTCATCAAGGTATTGTGAAAGGCGATGGACTTTCGCTTTCGATCGCTGCCGCAAGCATCATCGCTAAAGTGACACGGGATCGGTTCATGCGGGAACTGGACAAAGAGTTTCCTCAATTTGGCTTTGCCCGGCATCACGGATATGGCACGAAAGCGCATCTTGAAGCGCTTCGGACTCATGGGCCTTGTTGCCAACATCGCCGCTCGTTTCGGCCAGTTGCACATCTTACCCTATCGCTCGATAAATGATGATGGCAGCTCGCGAGACCGCAAATGGATCGGCGATTACGGCGAGCGCGCGAGCGCCTCATGGCTGCGTAGTCATGGAATGAAAGTTCTCGCCAGAAATTTCAAGGGCCCAAAGGGCGGCGAGGTGGACATCGTCGCGAGGCATGGCAAGCTCTTGCTTTTCATAGAGGTGAAAACGCGCCGAGCCGACACCAAGATCCGGCCCTACGATGCTGTCACCAAGGAGAAGCAGGCCCTCATCGAGCGCGGCGCGAATCAATGGCTCAAGCGCCTAGGTTCACGGGACCTCCCATGGCGATTCGATGTGATGGAAGTGCTCGTCGAAAATGGAGTAAAACCCGCCATCAATCACATCAAAGATGCTTTTTGATTCTTGAATCATGCTTGCCCACTATCCGCCACTCGCCACCCTCGTGATACAATACAATGATTGAGCTTTCTGACTCCATAGCTTGGCTTGCAAAGCGGGATGGAAGTGCCGTGATCGGCCACGGCCCGTTTACTGAAGCGGCGGAAGCGCCAGTGGCTGGAATCGCTTTCTACGTCCAGAACTTCGATCTGAGTGACCTCAAACCGTGGAAGATACCCGCAGTTTTTGAAAGGACTACAGCCGCGCAGCTAGCAACGGATTTTTCCCCGTTTTCTCCACCGGAAATCGAATGGAGCCCTGTAGATGCCACAATCTTCTCAGTAATTTTTCAAGAAATAGCCTCTTGCATTCAAATGGGTATTTTCGAAAAGACCGTACCCGTCATCACGGAAACTGGACTATCGAGCACTACAACAGGCCGCTTGATCGCCACCGCAATGGCTCAGCAAGGTGCTCCACTCCAGTCTTATGGCTGGATTCATGGCAGCAGCGGCTTTGCAGGTGCCACCCCTGAACTACTGTTTTCTTTGGATGGAAATATGTTTGAAACGATGGCATTGGCCGGCACTGCGCGGAGCGATGACCAAGATGTGTTTGCCGTGGATGAGAAGGAAATTCGCGAGCACGAATACGTCGCCCAAACTCTCGTTTCAAAGCTCCAAGACCTCGGAATGATCGATAGGCGAGCAAGGGAGATTTTAGACCTCGGGCTGATCGTGCATTTTCTCACCACGATTCGGCTCACCCTCCATGCACCACAATCTGCGGAAAATTTTATCAAAATGCTCCATCCTACTCCTGCCCTAGGCCCGCATCCGCGCACGGGGGAAACGCTCCGTAAACTCGTCGATTGGAGAAAGAGACTCGGCTGCCCCGCTCAGTTTGGCGCACCTTTCGGCCTCTGGGATGACGGGCGCTTCGATGCCGTGGTCGCAATCCGCGGAATCTGGTGGGATGGCGGACAACTCAAGCTCCCGGCTGGATGTGGAATCATAGAAGCAAGCCGTCTCGTCAATGAGTGGCGCGAGTTGCGCCTGAAACGGGAAACAGTGAAGAGATTCTTAATTCCCAAAGCTCCGGGATTTTAAAAAACTGCTCCCATAACCCATTGATTATCTTGAAAATATCCAAT
>JAYULG010000327.1:0-2578 GCA_043763755.1 Akkermansiaceae bacterium
GCACAGGCAAGCCCGTTTCCCAGATCGCCGAAGAGCTCTGCATCGGCAGCAATTTACTCTACAAATGGAAGCAAGAATCGCAGGGAGCGCAGGTCGGTAACGAAGAACCACGAGCCGCAGGCGAGCGGTCCGCAGCGGACGACCTGCGCTCCCTGCGACGCGAAAACACCCTCCTCAAAATGGAGAATGACATTTTAAAAAAAGCCGCAGTCATCCTCGGCACCAGACCCCAAGCCAACTTCGCGAAATGATTACCACCATTCACCACACCACTGGCCACGCGATCCGGCAGATTTGCGTCACTCTCGAAGTCCCCCGGAGCAGCTATTACCACGCTGGCGAGCCTACCCCCATGCAATCTTCCGACGAGGAAATCGGCCTTGAAATCGAGGCCATATTCAAACGCCACCGCCGCCGCTACGGCTACCGGAGAATCATGGAACAACTCGCCGACCAAGGCATCACCTGTGCCCCCGCCCGCGTTCGCAGAATCATGCTGGAGCGGGGTCTAAAGGCCATCCAGCCCAAGACCTACGTGCCAAAAACCAGCGATGGCAGGGCTGATAAACCCTCTCCAAATCTCCTCCTCGGCGAGCCACTTCCCGAGAAGCCCAATCAAGTCTGGGCTGGCGACATTACCTTCATCCCAACTGCCGCAGGCTGGATCTATCTCGCCATCGTGATCGACCTCTGTTCGCGCAAAATCGTCGGTTGGGCACTCGCCGACCACCTACGCACCGATCTGGTGAGCACCGCGCTCAAACAAGCCCTAGGCAGTCGCGGAGCTGTCCCAGATCTCATCTTCCACAGCGACCGCAGCAGTCAATACGGCAGCAAAGCATATCGCCAAATCCTCAGGCAAGCAGGCATTCGCCAAAGCATGTCCGCCCGAGCCAATCCCTACCACAACGCTTGGACCGAATCATTTACGGGCACCCTCAAAAGCGACATGCTCCAAGACGGCTGCTTCCTCAATGAGGCCGATGCCCGCACCGAAATTTTCGAATACATCGAATCCTTTTACAATCTCCACCGAAAACATTCCTCACTTGGCTATCGCGCTCCGGCCCAATTCGAGACCAAAATTCACTCTCTTAACTAAACAACAAACGGTCCCAAAATCGGTTGCATCTCAATTTGGGTAATTCTGAGAGTATGGAGGCGTTTAATCGGGATATTACTGAGGCCGTTTACGCGGACAGTCCCCATTACCATAGTCTCTCATTCTTGTAGAACGTAAGAGGTGTGGCACGGTGGGGTAAGCGTTCCGAGCGAAGTGAATTAAAGGCGTTCTCCGCCGTTGCCACTACTGACTTGTTCGCTGCCCGTCAATCTTGCGTTGGGAGGTGCACTGGCTCTGAGCGATGAGTGATGGATCGCCCAGTACAACGCAAACCCTGCGAGACCAAAGATGAAGACTATCCAACCCCACAGAAACGGCCCGAACAAGAAGAGTCTGGCCCGATTGGAGACAAGCCGCTTCGCATCGATATTAACTGCAAGAGCCATAATAATGTGGACGATGAAAACGAAAATTCCGTATGCGATTGTGAAAAAGCTAAAGCCACTCACTATCTCGGGTGGTACGAACGTATTCATGTAGTGAGCGGATCGTTAGGCAAGTTGCGTTGCAGGTCAAAAAGAATTTTAAGCGAACGCCGAATGTGGTGGCACGGCGGCGCAGGACTCATAGAGCAGAGCGAACGAGGGACGTTATACCCCGTTGCCATGCACGCCTTGTTAGGCGTTTTTATGATTTATTCGATGATGGTGACACCATAGCGCGCGGCAGCCTCTCGCATGATTTCTGGGCTGGGCGGACCTTCGCTGGTTATACGGTCAACCTCAGCAAAGAAGTTCTCTAGCGCGGGTGGATGAATGAGCATAATAACCTCAGCTAGTGTTGAACTCACATTGACTAGGCGCTGCGGGATGCCTCGCGGAAGAAAAACTGAATCCCCGGCTCGCAACGTATGATACTTGTCTCCAATGCGTGCTTCCATCTCGCCGGACAGTAGGAAGAATGTCTCGTCCTCGCGGGAGTGAACGTGGAAAGGTGCGTGAGAACCAGGATGAACGATGGAAATCCAAAGTGAGAGCGCACCTGCAGTATCTCTCCCGGTTAACAGACAATGACCAGCCTGACCAGCATTGTGACCTGCTGCATGTGGTTTAGAGCGCTGAATTTTGGGTGGATGTTCTATTGAATAACTCATAGAGCTGATTTGTTTTACGTTGTTTTGGATGAGAGTAATTCTGCCTAACGTCAAAGAGCACGCACCCCTATCAGCGGGTGCGAGCGTCGATCACGGGGTTGAGGTTGAATCTACGCAAAAGCATGTAAACAGGGCGGCTAATAGGGGTTGCTGTCTCTGGTCTCGTGTGTGCGTAGCATGCCCTGAAACCAAATGGGGTTCAAGTCCCCTGTGAATAGAATGAACATCGAAGAACAAAAGAAACTGCTAACGATGAAAAGCACTACCAGAAGCCAAGCGCGGAAGGGCGACCGACCGCGTGAAGGAAGGCGATGGGAGTGCCCGAAGGGCCGCGATAGCGGTAATTCATAAAACGAGAAGCC
>JAYULG010000328.1:0-9074 GCA_043763755.1 Akkermansiaceae bacterium
GATGAGGCTGCGGTGCTCTTCGAGCTAGATCCGGCACGACCCACGATTCTGGTGACGGGCGGCAGCCAAGGTGCGCGGAAATTGAACGAGCTGAGTGCGGAGGCGGCGGCGCTGATCCCGGCGGAAACGCAGATTCTGCACATCGCAGGAGCATTGGATTTTCAGAGAGTTTCAGAGATTGCAAAGGGCCGTGAGGGCTACCGGGTGGTGGGATTCTGCGATCAGATGCCCTCCGCCTACGCGATGGCAGATGTGGTGGTGGCCCGCTCTGGGGCTTCGAGCCTCACGGAGATCTCCATTGCTGGCCACCCCTCCATCTTGGTGCCGTATCCGTATGCGGCTGATGATCACCAAACGCGCAATGCGGAGGTTTTTTCCGAGGCTGGAGCTGCCATTTTGATTCAGGAGAAAAATCTGGATGCGGCGAAGTTAGCGGATTTGGCGACTTCTATCTTACAAGACTTGCCAACCTACAAGCGCATGGCAAAAGCCGCACGCGGATTGGCCATCCCGGATGCCGCCGCCCGGGTTTGCAATGCCATAGAAGCTTCTTTTTTACCTAAATGATCGATTTCACTCAGCGCCTTACCGATAAAAGCAAGCCACTCCAGATCCATCTCATCGGGGTGGCTGGCTCTGGGATGAGCGGGCTGGCGCTGCTGCTTTTAGGCATGGGCCACAAGGTGAGTGGATCGGACAAGGTGACTACCGCCGAGACGGACCGCATGCAGGGGCTGGGGCTAAATTTCTCCTCACCCCACACAGCCGCTGCGGCGAAAAAGGCGGACATCGTCGTTTATTCATCCGCCATTAGGCCCGAGAATCCGGCTTACGCTGCCGCCAATAAAGCAGGCATCCCACTCATCCGCCGCGCCGAATGTCTCGCCGCGATTCTTCATACGCTCAAGGGCATCATCATTTCCGGCACGCATGGCAAAACGACCACCTCGGCGATGACTGCACACGTCCTGCGCGAGGCTGGCCAAAAACCGAGCTACTACGTGGGCGCGGAAATTCCGATCCTAGGGGCGAACGCAAAATGGTCTGCCGATGGCGAATACATGGTGGCAGAGGGAGATGAAAGCGATGGGACCCTCGCACTTTATCGGCCCGTGCATGCCGTGATTTTAAATATCGAGGCCGAGCATCTCGATTTCTACCGAGACATCGATCACATCAAGGAGGTTTTCACTACGCTGGCAGATCAGACCTCTGGCAATCTCGTCTATTGTGCGGAAGATCCCATCGCGCTGGACGTATGCGCAGGGCGTAAAAATGCGGTTTCCTACGGCTGGGAGGATGCGGACTACACCGCCACGGATCTGCGTGATCTTAAAGGTTCGTCCGCATTTACCGTCACGAAAAAAGGCAAAGTCCTAGGGGATGTGGAGCTTGGCATTCCGGGAAATCACAATGTGCTCAATGCGCTGGCAGCCATCGCGCTGGCGGATAGTTGCGGCGCGGAATTCACGCTCGTCGCGCGGGCGCTTGCTACATTTGCGGGTGCGAAACGCCGCTTTGAAACGAAGTATCTTTCCGCGAACTACCGAATCATCGACGACTACGGTCACCACCCTTCTGAGCTGGCAGCCACTTTGCAAACAGCGCGTTCTCTCAAATCCAAGCGCGTCATCGTGCTTTTCCAACCGCACCGCTACACGCGCACGCAAGCGCTCGCCGAGGACTTCGGGAAAGTCCTACAAGCTGCCGATCTCGTCTTCATCACCGATGTCTATGCCGCCTCGGAAAAACCCATCAAAGGCATCTCCGGCGAGACACTCGTGGCAGCCATGGAGCGCCATGGTGATATTCCCGTAACCTCCCACCCAGATCTCGCGACGGCCCATCACGCAATCGGCCACGTGCTCCAGCTTGGCGATCTCCTGATCACGCTCGGTGCCGGGAATGTCCACGAAGCGGGCACTCGTCTCGCGGCGGATTTGAAAATTCTTGAGGAAATGCGCGGTCTGATGCCAGCCGGGGAAATCGATGGGAAACTCTACGAGCCGATGGCCCGCCACACCACCATGCTCGTGGGCGGGCCGGCACAATATTGGCTGGAGCCGCATAGTTTCTACGGCTTTGCTTTTCTCGTGGACTACTGCCGCGAGCGTGGCATCCCGGTGCGGGTGGTGGGCCGTGGTTCAAATTTACTCGTGCGGGATGGCGGCATCCGGGGTGCGGTGATCCATCCGACGGGTGGAGTTTTTTCCGAAGTCACCGTGGATGGTAAGGGCCACATCACCGCCGGTGCGGGTGTGCGGTTGAAGAAGCTCGCCAGTGTGGCAGGCGGCAGTGGCATCGGCGGCTTCGAGTGGATGGAAGGCATCCCCGGCAACGTCGGCGGGGCGCTGCGCATGAACGCGGGAGCGATGGGGATCGAGACGTTTGACCAAGTCGTGAGAGTGACGTTTCTGGATGAAGATGGCGTGATCCGCACCCGCGAGCGGCAGGAAATCCTTGCCCACTATCGCAATGTGCCCGAGCTGCGGCGGAATTTCGCCCTGCAAGCGGTTTTCAAAGGCAAGGCAGACACCCCTGCTAACATCAAAGATCGATGGGATGCATCTCGTGAAAAACGCAAAATTTCCCAGCCAGTGGCTGCCTCCGCTGGCTGCACTTTTAAGAACACGGAAAATTTACCCGCTGGCCGCCTCATCGACGTGATGGGGCTGAAGGGCAGCACCTGCGGGCACGCCGCCGTCTCCGAGATTCATGGCAACTTCGTCGTAAACACGGGCGGTGCTTCTGCGCTGGAAGTTCTTACCCTCATCGAGTTCATTCAGGAAAAGGCGCGCGACGAGCACCAGATCGAACTCGAGACAGAAATCAAAATCATCGGTGAAGATGAGGCCATTTTTTAAATCATCCACCACCGCCCACGCATGCTAAGCACCACTAAAATCGCAGTCCTCATGGGCGGCCCCGGCTCGGAGCGCAAGGTCTCACTCGCCTCCGGGAACGCCGTATTAAAAGCTTTGTTAGAACTTGGTCTCGATGCCGTCCCGGTGGATGTCACCACCACTCAGATTACGCTCCCTGCTGGCATTGGCCTCGCTTTCAATGTGATCCACGGCACCTTTGGCGAAGATGGCCAATTGCAAGACCAGCTCGAAAAAATAGGCATTCCCTACACTGGCGCTGGAGCCGCGAGCAGCCGCATCGCCTTTGATAAAAATCTCGCGAAGGCCGCCTTCATCGCCCACGACGTGCCCACACCACGGGCCGAAATCATCGATGTTTTGAACGGCCCACGGCTCCCATCTTTCCCCGCGCCGTTCGTGGTCAAGCCCTCGCGGGAGGGTTCCAGCGTGGGCGTGCACATCGTGCGGCAGCAAGCCCAGTCCGAGGCCGCCATGGCAGATGCCGCCCAATACGGGGCTGACATTCTGGTGGAAGAATTCATTGCGGGCAAGGAGCTCACGGTCGGGATTCTGGGGGACATCGCGCTGCCCATCGTGCAAATCACCCCGCCCGAGGGTGTCTATGACATGGCGAGTAAATACCCATGGCTCAGCGGGGCGAAAGGCAGTGAATACCAATGCCCGGCCGATCTCGATTTAGAAACCACCATGGCCGTGCAAGCCGCCGCCCTCGCCGCACACCGCGCACTAGGCGTGGAAATCTACTCGCGGGTGGATGTGTTGTTAGATTCCCAGAACCGCCCGTTTGTGCTTGAAGCGAATACGATTCCCGGCATGACAGAGACGAGTCTGCTACCTAAAGCCGCCGCCGCTATCGGGATTTCTTTCGCGCAATTATGCCAAACCATCGCTGAACAATCCCTCAAACTCCGCTCCTAAAATGGCCGCAAAACGCACCTCCAAACCCCGTCGCAGCAGCCGCTCCAAGGTGCTAGAAGTGCGCGTCATGTCCCCGCGGATCGCTTGGCTGGGCTTGCTTTCCTTGATTGGAAAAAGTGCGAAGTTTGCCTGCATCGCCGCCGCAGTCGCAGGCATCGGCTGGGGTGTCTGGCGGGGCATCGAGCGCGCGTTTTACCAAAATCCAGATTTCAACATACAAGTCATCGATCTGAATCCGAATCTCGCCATCGATGAAGCGCAGCTCGTGGAAATCACCGAGATCGATACCTCGGGCAGCCTCTTCAACATCAACGTCAGCGAGGTGGTGAAAAAACTCGAAGCCCGCCCGGAAATCGCCTCGGCCACGGCGGAGCGCCATCTGCCGGGCACCTTGCTCGTGCGCGTCGTTGCTAGGTCACCCCGCGCATGGATCACCAGCTCAGAGGCGGACCTCACAGATACTCGCAAGCAAGGCATGATGCTGGTGGATGAGACTGGCATCGCCTACTGCTGCCCGGAAAGGCAAGTGGAACTGGCTGCTTCTCTTCCCATCATTCACCTACCCACTGCGCAGGAGCACCCGTTGCAGGAAGGAGCCCTCATTTCCCACCCACAGCTCAAAGCTTGTTTACGTTTGCTAGCCTCCGCGAAGGCAGCGGATCAAGAGGCCGCTCAATGGATCGAATCTATCCGCCAAACCACCGCATGGTCCTTGGAACTCGTCACTCGCGAGGGCACGATTGCCACCTTCGGCCTCGGGGATCACGCGCGCCAGATTGCAAATTTGCGTGCCTCGCTGGATCATGCGAATGGCAAAAACCTCGCCGTAAAAACCATCAATCTGATTCCCAAATTTAATATCCCCATCACTTTGAAAAACGAATCCCAGGCTCCCAAGGCAGTCCCCGTTTTAGAACCCACACCGGACGAGCGCAGCGAAGGGCGCCGCGCGAAGGATCTCAGCAGTATTCTCAATCGCAATTGATTCTAGCCCATGGCACGCCGCACTAAAATTCACGTCGGACTTGAGATCGGCACCAGTAAGACCTGCATGGTCGTGGGGGAGGTGAAGGCGGATAGCGCTGTGAAAATTCTCGGCATCGGCGTGACGAAAACTGCCGGCGTGAGAAAAGGCGAGATCTATGATTTTTCCCAAGCCCGCGCCTGCCTAAAAGATGCGCTCGCCAAGGCTGAGGATGCCAGCGATGTGGAAATTGGCAGCGTTTTCCTCGCCGTGACCGGAGCACACATCCGCGGCATCAATCACTGCGGCACCTTCCGCCTTCCGGATCATGAGCCCACTGTCACGGCGGAGCATGTGGAGGAGGCGAGAACCATCGCCCGTGAGGTCCAGATCCCACACGATCACGTTTATTTACACCCCATAGTCCGGAATTATCGGCTGGATGGCCTTGAGCATTCCACCACTCCCGTAGGCCTGTTTGGAAAGACCGTGGAGGCGGATTTCCACATCGTCCATGGCATCGGCACCCGCATTCAGAATAGCATCAAGCTCGTGCGAGAAATCCCGATGGAAGTGGATGATATTGTTTTCTCACCCATCGCCACCGCGCAAATGGCGCTGGAGCGTGAGCAAAGGGAGCGCGGTGCGCTCGTGATCGACATTGGCGGTGGCACCACGGATTACGCGCTTTACCTTGGTGGCGCGATCACTGCGGCGGGCTGCATTCCCGTAGGCGGCGATCACATTACCAATGACATTCACCTCGTCACTGGCCTGCCATTTTCTAAAGCAGAGCGGCTTAAGATCATCGAGGGAGATGCCTCATCAGACCCTGTGCGCTCCGTGGGCATCGCCAAGCTCACGGATGATCGCGGCTTCGCGGAAGTGGAGGTAAGCCGCAATATTCTCAACGAAATCATCCGCCAAAGACTCGAGGAAACTCTCAAGCTTGTGCGTGCCCGTTTACCAATTGGTGCCGTAGAAGCCATCGGTGCCGGAGTGTATCTCACTGGCGGCACCAGCCTGATGCGCGGCTTCAATGAGCTGGCCTTCGAGGTCTTTGGCAGAGATATTTATCGCCCAGAGCCACCCGAGATCAGCGGGGTGCAGGCGAGTTTCCGAGATCCTCAATACGCAACCGCCATTGGCCTTATCCGCTATGCCCAAATTTTAGAAACTGAACGCGCAAAACCACCGGGCGTCTTCGGCAAAATCGGCCGGATGTTTTGGCCCTTCAGCAAATAATTTTCCTTTCGCTTCTACCCCATATTTCTCCACCTCACCATGATCCAATACAACCGCGATCCCCAACAGACCATCCCTTCCAGCGCCGTGAAAATCATCGGCCTCGGCGGCGCGGGTGCAAACATGCTAGAGCAAATCGCTCTTGATGGATTAGACGGCGCCGAGCTACTTGCGCTCAATACAGACATTCGCACGCTCAATGCCTGCCTCGCCCGTGAGAAAGTCCAGCTTGGCGTGAATCTCACCAAGGGCCTCGGCGCGGGTGGTGATCCTGAACTAGGCCACCAAGCAATGCTCGAGTCTGAGGAACAAGTCCGCGCCCTGATCAAGGGCCGACGGATTGTTTTTCTATGCGCTGGCCTGGGCGGCGGCACTGGCTCAGGCGCGGCACCCATCGTCACTCGCATCGCCCGTGAGGAAGGTGCATTCGTCGTCGTTTTTGCCACCATGCCCTTCGCGTTCGAAGGCCGCCGCCGCCGTGAACAAGCGGAAACTGCACTCAATGAACTCGCCGTGCTCTCCAATGCACTCGTCACTTTTGATAATAACCGGATGGGAGAACTCGTGCTCGCCAAGCAAGGCATCCACGAGGCCTTTGCCGCCGCAGACCACATGATTTGTGAGTCTATCAAAGCAGTCATCCGCCTCGTCATCCGCCCTGGCCTCATAAACATCGGGCTGGACGATTTGATGAGTGCGCTGCGCACGAATCGCTCCCGCTGCCTCTTTGGTTCTGGCCTTGCCGCGGGCAAAGACCGCGCCACTAAGGCACTTCGCAATGCCCTCAATAGCCCATTGCTGGATCAAGGCACTCTCCTCAAAGATGCCCAGACCGTGCTTGTCCACCTCTCTGGCGGAGAGGATCTTACGCTATTTGAAATCGAGCTACTCATGCAGCGCTTGCAAAAATTTGTCCCAGAAAAAGCGCATGTCCTCTTCGGCGCAGCAATTGATCCTGCGATGGGAGACTCGCTCTCCATCACTCTCATTAGCGCACTTCCAGAAGATTCGCTGGCCATGGCGCCTCGTGAGGCGCTCAGCCGCAGCTCACGGGAAAATTCATTTCTCGATCCTAGCCAAGGATTCACCCCACCAGCAGAGACCGCCCCACAAAGGGAACGCGCTGAGGAAATAGAAACCCCGGCTCAGCCCAGAATCATCGCAGCGATCAAGCCGCCCGAAACCGAGGCCATCAAGCCCAAGCCAGCGCCCCAGCCCATCATCGCCTTTGAACCGGAACCCGAGTCCGCTCCCGAGCCTGCTCCCACAGTTTCGTCGCTCTCTAAATTCCGCAAAGCCGCCACTTCCATCGCCGCCGCCAACACACCCTCGTTGTTTGATAATGAAAGGCCTTTTGCTGAGCCAGACTACGCTGCAAAAAGCAAGGAACTCAAAGAGCCTGAGGCACCCGCGCCTGACCTAGATGCGTTTACTTTTTCCGATCCCCCACTGCCGGCAGAACCGGAACCAGCACTTGAGACCATCCCAGAAATGCTAGAAGAAATTATCGTCGTAGAAGATTTCAACGAGGAAATTCTGAGCGCCCCGGAAGATGCATTTACCGAATACAGTGATGCCGATGAAGATCCCGTGCCCATCGAAGATACGGACATTCCAGAGGAGCCGAAACCGAGCTTCATCCCGCTTCCCAAGCGCCGCCCTTCCGTCCCCACCCGCTGGGGTGCAGCAAGCCTAAAGGAAAACCCAGCCACCTTTCCTGATGATATTTCGGACGACGATGAAATTGAGCCAGATCCGGAGCCCGAGCTAGCCCACGCAGAACCCGAACCGCCCAAGCTCAAGCTCGGCATCAAAGCCGGCGGCCCACAAAACGAACTCTCGCTAGACTCCAGCCCACGAGGGCGTTTCGAAGGCGAGTCCCCGAACGTCTTTGATGGCGAGGATCTCGACCTACCGCCGTTCCTGCGTAAGAAGAAGTGACTCACCTCAAACTTCCCGCCCCTCATGATCCGCGAACTCATCCCTCAACACGCCACCTTGGTAGAGGGCGAGGGTGGGTTACCGAAAGTCGTCATCCGGACTGAGTGGAGCGACGCAGAAATTTACCTGCACGGTGCACACGTCACCCACTTTCAGAAAAAGGGCGAGATTCCTCTATTGTTTTTGAGCGCATTCAGCAGCTACGTCAGTGGCAAGCCTATCCGCGGTGGTATCCCGATTGTATTCCCATGGTTCGGCCCAAAAGAAGGATTTTCTGCTCATGGCTATGCCCGCACCACTGAGTGGACTCTCAGCGAGTATGCTCTTTCTTCAAATGGAGAGGTCATGATGCATTTCCTGCTGCCCTCCGCTGAAGTGCTCAAAGCAGAACTCATCGTGCGCATCGGCCAAAAACTTTCCTTGGAAATGATCGTCACGAACCATGGCGCAAACGCAGCAACTTTTGAAAATTGTTTGCACACCTATTTCCGAATAGGCGCGATCTCTGCCGTCTCCATCCAAGGTCTAGCAGGAGCCACCTATCTCGATCAAATCACCTCTGAAACTTCAACCGAGGGCGCAGAACCCATCACTATCACTGGTGAGGTGGATCGTGTTTACCTCAATTCCACAAGCACCGTCCAGATCAGCGATCACCAATTGGGTCGCACCATTCGCCTCACCAAATCAGGCTCGAATTCCACCGTCCTATGGAATCCATGGATCGTTAAATCCCAACGCATGCCAGACCTCGGAGATACCGAATATTTACAAATGCTCTGCGTGGAATCCGGCAACCTCGCCTCAAATCGCATCACACTCGCTCCCGGTCAGCAAGCGACTCTGGAACTAGAGATTTCCAGCGCATGAGCCCACCATCGCAGATCCTCTGATGTCTATAAAAGCCACTTGGAAAGTCAGTGCCGCCGTGATGGCTAGCCGAGTGCTAGGGCTTGCTCGGGAAATAATGTTCACTACTATCTTCGGTGCGGGTGCGCTGCTGGATTGCTTTCAACTCGCCTTCCGCATTCCAAATCTACTGCGGGATCTATTCGCAGAGGGCGCACTTTCTCAAGCATTCGTCACCACGTTTTCAAAAAAGCTCAAATCAGAGGGCGATG
>JAYULG010000329.1:0-9039 GCA_043763755.1 Akkermansiaceae bacterium
AAAGGCGGCACAATCTCGGAGATCATGCCGCCTTCGGAATGGATTAAAAAGGAGGCGCTGATTATTTCTCGTCGATAGAAAGCGGGCGATAGCCGCCGATGGATTTGAAGTAGAGCGACAAGAGCAGGAAACAAAGTGCCATCGTGGCAGGGATGAATGAGTCCACCTTTAGCGTGTTGCGATTGCCAATGATATCGGCATCCACTGCTGCTTGCTGAGCGGGCGTAAGGCTAGCTGCAAGCGCTTTTTGTTCAGCATCAATTGCGACACCAGATGCTTCCGCCTTCTTCGCGCCAGCAGCCTTCTTCGCGGCTTCAAGGCGGGCAGGATCAAGCGCGTTGACTTCCTTGAATCCAAGGAACTTGCTGCTTGCGCCTTCGCCCTTCCATTCTTCGTAGAGTGCAGCGTCTTTTTTAGCGAGTTCCTCAGCGGCGAAGCGATCTTTGGCATACCCAAGTCCAGGGCCGCCGATCAGACCGGCTGACATCATGCCGACACCTCCCATTAGGCTCATTGCAACGGCGCCAGTGCGGGGGAAGCGGTCGCCTGTGATGGCGAGCATGGTGGGCCAGAAAAAGGTTTTACCCAATGCATAGACAAGGAGTGCTCCCAAAGCCGGGCCGAAAGTCGAGACTGCCGCTACAAGATTGAGTCCTAAACAGGCCAAGAGGGAACAGACGAAGAGCAATCCAGTGGGCTTAAGACCAATGCGAGTTTCGATGAAATGGGCGCAGAAACGAAGGAGGAACATCATCAGTGAAGTGAAGACGAAGAGAATCTTTCCTTCAGTAGGGCTCAGGATGGAGCCTGTGATATTTTGAATCCACCCGTCTGTGCCAAGCTCCACTGCACCGACCATCGCATGGATGATGAAGAGCACGAAAAGCAGCCAATGACCGGTTGCGAACTTGGTGATGGTGCCGATCCAAGCGAGTAGCCCCAGAGCGATCACGGCGGACAGAATTGTCGCAAGACCCGCGTTTCCACCAAGCAGGGGAGTGAGCGTTCCTTTGAAAAATAGATACAGCATGAAACAGACGATACCGCCGCTCAAGAGGCCGACATCCTTGAACATATCACCCAATTTCAAGCCCTTAGCGGAAGCTGCAGATTTCGGGAACTTCTGGCCTAGGAACATCACGCCGTAAACGAGAGTAGGGATGAGGTAAAATGCGAGCTGACCTTTCCAACCAATTTTGTAATGATCTCCAATCACCCAACCGACGACGCCGCCAAGCACCATACCGAGGGGCCAGCTTGCGTGGAGGATGTTCAGATAGTGATTTCGAGCATTCGGAAAAATTGTTGCAACTAGAGGATTTGCAACAGCTTCCAAGGTGCCGTTTGCCGCGCCGAATGCGAACATGCCCCAGAAGAGGAATTGGTATGCCGTCGCATTATCCATTCCGGCAGAAGCGCCGAAGGTGATGAAGGCAGAGAGCACGTGCAGCGCAAAGGCGGCAACGACGAGCTTGCCGTAGCCGATTTTATCGACAAACACGCCGCCGATCATAATCCCGAAGCAGAAGCTAGTGAATCCCGCGCCACCGATTGCGCCGAGCTGTGCGCCTGTGAAGTTAAATTCTGATGCCCACGTGGTGAATAACCCGCCACGGATGCCGAACCCAAGTCCGGCAGCTAAGATGGCGGTAAATCCTGCGTAGAGGAGGCGTTTAGCATTCGGAACTTCATGCGCGGTGGTTGATATCATCGTTTTGTATTGGGTTGTTATGGAGTAGCTATGCGGAGTTTTTCAGTGAATCAAAATCCGTGCAATAGCCTGTGCTGCCCGAGGTGATAGAGGATGGGTTTCAGGCTGGCAAGATCGAAAGTAAGACCGCAAAATTGCCGATATTCTGCCAAACTTAACGACACGGAAGAATGCCTCAAAAAATTGGCTGAGGTGCATCGCACAGGCGAAGAGTGGTAGATCCAGCTTTCCAAAAAGTGGAATGTCATGCACCAAGTGATGCGGGCAATCGGCATCAACCGTGCCTACTTTTTGTTCTTCGCAATCAATTCGCTGATTTTCTTGATATAGGCTTCAGTGCCGCCTTTTAACTCACCGAGGTCTTCCGAAATTTTTTCGCCGTCGGCATTGAGAAGGAGAACGGTCGGGTAGCCTCCGAGTAAATATTGCTTTTTCAGGGCGGCATTCTGAACTTTTAGCTCGGGCGAGAGTTCTTTCTTCTTCGGGAAATCCGCTTCCATCATCACCACATTTGCGGCGGCGAAGTCTTTGAATGCTTTTTGGGAAAAGACTTCTTTTTCAAGCTTGATGCACCAGCCACACCAGTCAGTTCCGGTTAGATTGATGAGGATGAATTTGTTTTCCGCCTTCGCTGTGGCCTTCGCAGCTTCCCAGTTGGTCTCCCAGCCGGGTGTGCCTGCGATGGCCGCAGATGTGAGAACTGCGGCCATGATTGCTGCCTTCAAAACTGATTTTATAGCCATATCGAGAGGTGGTGAAATTCACGAGTTTTACGAAAATCAATCGAGAGATTTTTTCTCGAGCGAGGTATTGAGGTGTTTGAGGAATGCTTCGACGGTCAGGTGATCGGTCGCAAAAAACCGGGTGAATTCAGTGCCGCCTGAATCAAAGAGAATCACGGTGGGGAATCCTTCGATTTTGTATTTCTCGGCGTAGGGTTGATTCCTCTTTTTGAGTGCCTCATCGCCATTCGGGAAATCCAGCGATACCAAAATAAATTTCTCAGAGGCAGCGGTCATGAATTCCTTTTTTGAGAAAACATTCTTGTGCATGATTTTACACGGCGGGCACCAATCTGAGCCTGTAAACTCCACAAGCACGGGCTGCTTTTCCACTTTGGCCATCGCAAAGGCTTTTTCAAGATCAGTGGACCAGCCTTCTGTTGCGGTCGCAAAAGCGGAAGATGAGAGTGCGGCGACGCTGACGGTGACCGAAGCGAGCCATGTGATTGCTTTCATACAAATAGAACGCTAGCGCCCGGCTATTTATTTGAAATATTTACGATTCCGCTTGAACACGTGGAAAAATCGCCGATTTCACTTAATGAAACTTTGGTTTTTCATTGGTTGCCTCGCAGGTCTCTTACCCCTTTCTGCGGAGGGTGTGAGGGTTACAGTGGGCGACACAGGCTGTCCTGCTAGGCAACAGGCGGTGAAGAAGCTCTGGGAAAAGATTCACAATGTTTCATCCGTAACTGTGCTTTCCCGGCAGCCTGAAGATCCCGCAGCGAGCCGCACATTTATCATCGTCTCAGAAGGGCCAAGTCCAGATTCTGCTGCCCTTCAAACCGCACTGGGCCGACGCAAGGAGCGCTATCCCATCATCGCCTACCGCGCTGAGCCTAGTGGACCGTAAAAACTAGACAAATGCTGCTGCAATTTCCAGCCACTCGATTTCTAGAGTTTTCGAGCGAGATGGAGCAGGCCTGCCAGCCCGGGCATACCAGTAGGCTGCGTTGGATAAATCTCCCTCCACACGATGAAGATATGCGTGAATCCAATATCCCGAGGGGCTTTCGATTTCTTGGCAAAGATCGTGCGCCTGCTCCCAGCGCCCGGCTTTAGCAAACCATAGTGCCCGTGCCTCATCCGAAATTCCAGCCGGGGGCGCGGCATCCGGCGCAGCGGAGTTGGCAAGTTCTTCAACGGTCATGCGTTAAAACTCCAGCACCAAGCTCCGCAGGGCAATCGCGAAGTAAAATTTATCCACTTGCTGAATGGTAACGGTTTGTTAAATTATTCACGTTCAAGCAACTTACTGATGCCCACAATCGCAACCGTCCTCCAAATCATCCTGCTGATATTCGTCGTCCTGATGATTTTCAATATCATCATATTTGTGCATGAGCTTGGGCATTTCCTCGCCGGAAAATGGCGGGGTTTGCAGATTGATCGTTTTCAAATCTGGTTCGGGAAACCGATCTGGAAAAAGGAAATCAACGGCGTGCAATACGGCCTCGGCTGGATTCCTGCGGGCGGCTTCGTGGCGCTGCCGCAAATGGCACCGATGGAGGCGCTGGAAGGTGGAAGCAGTGATGCTAAAGTGCTGCCACCCATTACGCCGCTGGACAAAATTATCGTTGCCATCGCCGGGCCTTTGTTCTCGATGATCCTAGCGCTGCTATCTGCAGTGGTGGTTTGGAAGGTCGGAAAACCTGCGGATTTTATCGCGAATACCGAGATCGGCTTCGTTGAGTCTGGCGGACCGGCTTCGAAAGCCGGCCTCCTCGTGGGAGACAAAATTTTAGCCATCAATGGCGAGCCAGTGAACGGCTTTGCAGGATCTCTCAACTCGGTGACCGAACGCATCATCCTCAGCCGTGGGGAGAAGATTTCCTACACGGTTCAACGCCCGGGCGTTCCGGAGCCCCTCGTCCTGACCTCGGGATTTGAGACTGAAAAAACTCAATGGTTTCAACGCCGCGGACTGCGGCAAGTGGGTATCGGCACGTCTGCAGCAGCGATCATTGCCAGTGTCAGTCTTAACAGCCCTGCAGCAGATGCTGGGCTAGCGAAGGGCGATGCGATCCTTTCAGTGGATGGCTCTCAACTTTTTAGCCTTGAGCAATTTTCTCAACATCTCAAAGAGAAAGGCTGGAAAACTGTGCAACTTTCGGTGCGAACCGCAAAGGGAGAAATTCGTGAAGTGAGCCTGACACCCGAAGTCCCGCTCAAGCCCTCAAACTCGGACCCTAAAGTGGGTATTCTGTGGGATTTCACCAAGGAGGTGGATGTCCGCATCGTTCACCCCGGCCCGATCAAGCAAGTCACAGACAGCCTCCACATGATGTGGGTGACCATCACCAGCGTGGTCTCGCCGGATTCTAACATCGGAGTAGATCACCTGAGCGGGCCAGTAGGGATCGCCAAAATGCAGTATCAGCTTTTGCAAATGGACGATGGCTGGCGGCGCATTCTCGCCTTCATGGTGCTCTTTAATGTGAACCTTGCCGTGCTGAATATGATGCCGTTCCCAGTGCTTGATGGAGGCCACATCACTCTCGCCGTTTTGGAGAAAATCTTCGGCCGTCCCGTCAAAGCAAAGCCCTTGGAGATCCTCCAGACCGTCTGCGCCCTTGCGCTCATTTCATTGATGCTTTTTGTCACCAGCAAAGACATTGGTGATGGCTTCGGACGCGGTTCTAGCAAGCAACAGGAAATTGTTTTCCCGGCAAACTAACTCCCAAGATTGTCACCTCCGCCCTTGCGTGAACGTCTGGCCCTCGCTACACGTCCGCCCGCATGGCCACTATCAATTCCAATTTTCTCAAGCTCAAAGCGGGTTATCTGTTTCCTGAAATCGCCCGCAGAGTGAAGGCATACAGTGAGGAAAATCCCGATAAGGCCGCCCGCTTGATTCGTTGTGGCATTGGCGATGTGACGGAGCCGCTTCCCTCCGCCGTCATCAGTGCGATGCATGCTGGAATCGATGAAATGGCGGATCGAGCAACCTTCAAGGGCTACGGCCCGGAGCAGGGCTACGAGTTTCTCCGCCAAGCCATCGTGGACAACCAATTCGCGGATCTCGGCATCACGGCGGACGAGGTTTTTGTTTCAGATGGCTCGAAATGTGACACGGGGAACATCCTCGATGTGTTCGGAAAAGGCAACGTCATCGCCATCACTGATCCAGTTTACCCCGTCTATGTCGATACCAACGTGATGGCTGGTAACACGGGCGATGCCGACGAAAAGGGAACTTACGGTGGCTTGCTGTATCTGCCCTGCAATGCGGAGAACCACTTCGTCGCCGCAGTGCCCACTGCGAAGGCAGACCTCATTTACCTCTGCTTTCCTAACAACCCCACCGGAGCCGTGGCCACCCGTGCGCAGCTCAAAGCATGGGTAGCCTATGCCAAAGCAAATGATTCGATCATTCTCTTCGATGCAGCATACGAGGCCTTCATCCAAGACCCAGAGATTCCCCGCTCGATTTTCGAAATCGAGGGCGCGCGCGATTGTTGCATGGAGTTTCGCTCGTTCTCAAAAAATGGCGGATTTACGGGTGTCCGCTGCGCCTACATCGTGATCCCTAAAACAGTGTCGGGTAAGTCCGATACGGGCGAGCGCATCCCGCTGCACCAGCTCTGGTCCCGCCGCCATAGCACGAAATTCAATGGCGCTAGCTATCCTGTGCAGAAGGGCGCCGCTGCTGTTTTTTCTCCAGAAGGGAAACAACAAGTCTCCGCGCTCATCACTCACTACATGGGCAATGCCAAGCTACTGCGTGAGGCCGCCACTACTGCCGGCCTCGAGGTATTCGGCGGGGAAAATGCGCCATACGTCTGGGTCGCTTGTCCGGCGGGCCTCAGCTCTTGGGATATGTTTGATAAAATGTTAAGCGAAGCCCAAGTGGTGATTACCCCGGGATCAGGCTTTGGTTCTGCGGGTGAAGGCTATTTCCGCATCTCCGCGTTCAATTCTCGCGCCAACGTCGAGGAAGTCTGCCGCAGGCTGCAAGCGCTTGTCGCGTAGGGGAGCACATGCGCCCTCGCATGTCGTTTTTGACGCCCTCGTCGAAAACTTCTTCCCCTCACGCACGGCAACCATCGTGGGTGAAAGCCCACCTTTAAGTCGCTCTTCTACCAGAGCAACCCAGCGCTTCCCCATTACTCATTGCGCTCCCTCCCGATAAAGTTTGTTGTCTCTAGAAGATGAATATCGATGTGCAGGATGTGATTGCTGGGACGCTGGGGTCGATCGTCGGGCGGGTCGTCCTGTTTGTTTTCGCAATGTGGCTCGGCTGCACGATTGGCGGCATGAGTCTCATCGTTGGCATGATCGTTCAGGAAGGCACATGGGACCTCGGTGGAGTTTATCAATGGCTATAGGCCAGCCCGGTGCTGCTTTTCAGTCAATGGGCATTCCTCAATTTCCCGTTTTTGATGTTTGCTTTCCTATACTTTGTGCGGAGTGAAAGCGCAGGTCACCGAGCATGGGGCATCATCGTCGGTGTGGAATCTCTCATGGTGATGTTAGGCTGGTGTAAATATCCCATTCAGAGTGGCTGGCCAATAGCCTCAGCTTGGTTCACCTGGGCACTCATCCTCGCGATGGTCGAGACGGGAGTCTGGCTCCTCCACCAGCATCAAGTTAACACATGGGCGCGGGAAATGGGGATGCTTCGTTCCGAAATCGCACAGCGGCGCGCTGAAAATGAGGCGAAGGAAAACATCCGTATCAGCCGTGAAAAAGAAGAATTTCGCTGAGTGAGAATTTGCAGAACTCTACAAACAAAAATCCCGCACGCGAAGTTATCCGAGTGCGGGATCTAAATTAAAATCTATCGCCTGCTCGCTTACGGCTTAGGCGCTTCAGGCTTTTTCACATACACGGAACACCAGCCAGGGCCAGCCACGAGCTTACCACCCACGGCTGCGCACGGGCCAGATGCTTCGCCGGGCTTGCCTTGGTAGAGTGCGCAGCCCGTGCAGATTTGTTCCGCTTTATGTAGCGGATACTTGGCAGCATCTACCTTGGTGGAATCTTCCTTATATCCCAGAGCGATCGCCATCGGATCGGTTTCCTCTAACTTTGCTGGAGGGGGTGGGGCTTGGCCAAACAACTGAGTGCCGGCTGCCAATGGTGCGCCAGCGGTGGCGGCGAGCTTCATTAAAAAGTGACGACGTGAATTCATAGGTGCTTCAATATTATGTTGGGTGTGACTACAGAATCTATTTTGAGCGGCTAGATAGCTAACCTTCAAAACCATCCATGTCCGCCCCAAATAAGCGGAAGTTCAATATATTTCATCCATAATTTTTCTAAATAACTTCTATCAAATGAGAATCAATTTCATTAAAGTTTTTCGACTTTTCCAGCCGCGTCAGAGGTTGGCAATGAGTTACTTAAATATGGTGCAATTTCACAGAGTGGTTGGTGGTTCGATTCTAGAGATCGACAATAATTGCAGCCGATGCTTTGCTGCGCAAGATGCATGATGGATCATTGCTTGTGCTGGGTTTTGCAGGACCGGAACTTACGCCTGCCGAAGCAGCGCTTTTTCGTAAGTTACAGCCAGCAGGGTATATTCTGTTCACTCGTAACATCGTCACGGCGGAGCAGACGCGGCGGCTTACGGATGATCTTCGCGATCTATCGGTGGACGTCCCGATCATTGCGATTGATCAAGAAGGCGGCAGAGTGACGCGGACTAAGGAAATTTCCCCTGCCACCCCATCTGCGCCTGCCCTCGCTGCCCTAGGAAATGCGGTAAAAATCGCAGATGCAGGTGCCATCACGGGCGATCTTTTGTGGCACCTAGGTTTCAATCTCAATGTTGCCCCAGTGTTAGATTTAGATCATTTTCCTGAGACTCAAAATGCCTTACGCGGGCGCTGCTGGGGCCGCGACCCACAACGGGTGATCGACCACGCAGGGCAGTGGAATCGGTGGATGAGAAAAAACTCGATGGCCAGTTGTGCGAAGCATTTTCCTGCGTGCGGCCGTGCGCAATCAGACCCTCACCATGATCTTCCTTCCTCGCCCGCCAAGCTTGAGGAACTGCTGCGAGAAGATGTCATTCCATACACCGCGCTGCTGCCTGAGCTGGATGCCATCATGCTCGCGCATGTGGATTTTCCGAATATCGATCCGGATTTCCCTGCATCGCTCTCGCCTCGCATCATCCGGCAGTTTTTGCGCAATCAACTCGGCTTTGATCAACATCTAGTTCTAACAGATGACCTTGATATGGGCGCGATCACTTCTCGCTACGGGCGTGGGCCAGACGTGAAATTAGCGCTAGAAGCTGGCAATGATCTTGCACTAATTTGCCATCAGACGGATTCGGCAGAAATTGCTGCCAGTGCCATCGCTGAGCTACCCCATTGGATGAAGGATGATGCCCTCGGACGGTTGGAGCAATTTCGTAAAAAACTTCATGCGCCGCCCGCATGGTCCGATAAAGCGTGGCAGAAAATTTGCGAGTCATTGACGCGGCTTGCTGCTGAAGTGCCTGAAATTGAGCCAGTTGAAGAAAGCAGCCCGGTGGCGACTTATTGAATCACTCAGCCTACAAGCACATCAGGCTTTGCGGGCGCGAGGGAA
>JAYULG010000330.1:0-2557 GCA_043763755.1 Akkermansiaceae bacterium
ACCAATCTTCTCAATTTGCGTAATTGCCAGCAGGCAATGCGCGGTTCCCAGAACATGGCGATGGATCAGACAGCAACCGCATTCACACTGGGCACAGCCGGTTCAAACCTACCTAATGAGCTTCTCACCTACATGAGATTCCCAGCTCACATCGGTGGCGGTACAACCGCGACAGCTACGAACATATTCTATACACCTGGAACCCTCTATACCGCGCGGGGTATTCTTTGGCTCACTGCCACTTATGGCTTGACCGAATACCCGGATGCCGCTTTCCGCCCTGCGGCGGCTGTGCATGCCGATTGGTAATTTTAATCGCGTTACCTAAAAGTATCCATTCCACGGCCCGCCTACCCATGGTGGGCGGGCCGCTCTTCATCTATCATCTTCCGTCCTTTTCCGGATCACCCCCCTAAGTCCGCCATGCACTTTCTTACATCCCAGTCCCTTGGCCACTTTACTACATCCGGCATCGCTCAATCCGCTCAAGCAGTTTGCTCAAGCGTATCATGTCTTGCGCAAGACCAGCCGCGCAAACAACCCAGCTTGGTATCAAGAAGCCGGTGAGCTTCCATTCCAAGTCCACATCCGGGTCGATGGCCCACAGATCACGACCTTCTTTTTCGATCAGAAGAAGAAGGTGTGGTTGACGGGACCAAGCCTTACCGAGGAGACGCTCAATGATCCATCGAAGATCGCGCCCTTCGCAAATGAAATTCTGCGCTTCTCTCGCTCGCAAGGTGCCACTGCGCTTGGGATCATTCTCCACATCGCAGACGAATTTTCTACCGCCGAGCTCAAGCAAGAATTCGATAACCCAGCCGCCCTCAGCGACTTGCGCGAGAAGGCCTATCTTGAGCCATCCTCGATCATCGCGGATTCTTCCATTCAGGTAGATCAATACGCATGGCGCGTGCTTCCCTACCCCGCCGTTGGCAGCTCTGCGATTGCCACCACCATTGCACTCAGCCGCCACTACGCACCCTTCTTTGATGCGCTGCATCAGCTCAGTGAGCAGGCGAATTACCCGATCATCACTCGCGCACTGAGCGCGCCGCTGGTGGCCATCATGGGCCTCAGCCATGCCATCCCGCCCGGCTCGGGCAAGCCCTTCGTAGCCATTTTGCAATACCCATGGCTCACGGCATTGGCGTTTTTCAATGAGCATGGAGATCTTCGGCTCATCCGCACACTGCAACACCGTGGGCTGCGCCGGCCCACCAATTTCCGCAATGCGCTGAGCACCACCAATGCCTCGTTAGAATTTGTGGATCCGGATCTATTCCTCATCCCACTCGGCCAGAATGTGGACACTGTGCTAGATGCTGATCTCCGCCTCACCTTCTCCAATAGCCGCGTAGAAGTCCTCCAATTCCCGATGCCGGAGGGCGTCCCCGCATGGTGCCCAGAGCCAGTCATCGCCAGCATCCCTGTAGCCACGGATGTGCCTCACATTTCGAGCCACACATTTTCTATCCTGAGAGACGATGAATGGGCGACGCAGAATTTCCTGCAAACTCCGCAAGACATTGCAGAGATCTACCCTGCTCGCTCGGAAATGAAATTGTTGCGGCTGGCCCGCTATTCATGGATCGCGATGGCCGCCTGTGCACTGCTGAGTCTGTGCTTCGTTGCTTTCAGTGCTTTCCGCTTAATCACCCGACCCGAATGGAGCTTCGATGTGACGGCCGCCCAAGCCGCCAAAGGAAGAATTGCTAAATTTAGCCAAGAGAAAACTAAAGCTGAAAGCTGGAGTAACTTGTTAGAAGATCGCTCGAAGGCATGGGCCTCCATGGAAGCCCTCGCCATCCTATTTCCCAAAGATGGCGGTATGTTGGTGAAAAGCTACACACACAGCGCAAAACCTGAAAACACTGCCGGCAAAGCAGCCCAAGGATTCAGCAAAGAGTGGAAAATTTCCGGTCTCGCTCGTGATGAAGCGCTCGATTACCTCAATGAGCTCAATACTCGGGAAGGAATAGCCGCGCACTTTAGCGAAGTCGCCCGTCTCACGGGAAACAGCGCTTATGATCCTAGTGCCAAAACCCGCAATCTAACCATCAACGTACGGACCCAGGAGAACACTAACTACAAGCCGGTGGCGCTGGATGAATCTCATGCCTTAGATGATACAACCTATCCCTTCACGTTTGATCTGACCATCACCCAGCGCTTCGAAGGAAATGATCCTTTAGCCATCAATTCAGCAAAAATCCCTTAACTGATCTATTATGTTTTTCTATCGTCAATCCATTGCCATCTTCGCGATCGTCGTGCCAGCGCTTGTCACGGCGGTGGTGATCGGAGCAGGCATTTCACTCAAGTCCAAAATGGAAGCAGGCTTTGAAACCAAGCTCACGGGATACAAGGAGTATGAAACTGGCAGACTCGCAGCCATCGCACTGGAAACCCAAGTCAATAAGCAACGCCCACTCATGGAGCAATGGGATGCCATGCTGAAGCAAGAAACCGCCAGCACCGTCACCAGCAATCTCCGCCAAATCACCGAGCATCTGCCTCCGAAAGAAATTCAACAAACCGCATTTGAGCCACTTGA
>JAYULG010000331.1:0-2556 GCA_043763755.1 Akkermansiaceae bacterium
GATGTAGCAGATGAAAACTGGCAGGCTATTATCACCCGTCAAGCCACACTTTGGCCGGAGGTGGCAAGACGGTTCCATGCCGAAAATGCAAAACTTGCCCCTGCTCGCGAGCTACCTACCGGACACTTTGCACTCGCGGAAGTCGCATCATGGGGCCGCTATGCAAGGGCCATCGCTATTACCCAAGGGACTGACGTAGGCTTGAGTGAAATGGCACGGCTAGAGCAATACATGAAGCTTCTGAAGCTAGACCCCAAAGCCCATGCCATTCACTGGAGTTACTATTATCAAGACAAAGCATTGCTCCTTGAAAAAGCGGGCGATTATCAAGCTGCGGCCAACGTCTTGCGGCCTCTAACAGTCCCCTATTTTGTGAACCCCGACTTAGAGCGCATTGAAAGAAAGCTCGCGAAGTAGAACTCTAGTTCCCGTCACGCGAGATTGGTATAGACCGCTTGGACATCATCGTCGTCCTCGATTTTATCTAGTAGATCTTCCACCTCTTCCATCTGCTCTTCTGTGAGTTCGATGGGCTGCGTGGGCAGACGTTGGAGGCTCGATTTCGTTGGCACGATGCCTAGTGCTTCCACCGCGCTGGTGAGACTGGCGAACGCGCTATACTCGCCGATGATCGAGACGATCCCCTCATCCAGCGAAAGTTCTTCAAGCCCTGCATCAATGAGTTCAAGCTCAAGCTCATCGAGATCGCGGCCTATCGGAACGGGAAATTCGATCACGGACTTCCGATTGAACATGAAATCAAGCTGGCCCGCGCTGACCATTTGACCGCCGTTTTTGTTAAAGATAATTTTTAAATTACCCACGGATCTATTGGAATTGTCCGTCGCGCACTCAACGATAAAAAGTGAGCCATGAGGGCCTTTCCCCTCATAAGTGATTTCAGAGATGTCCGCAGCATCCTTGCCAGCAGCCCGCTTAATCGCGTTCTCAATGTTATCCTTGGAGAGATTTTGCGCCTTTGCATTGTTGATGGCGACTCGCAGAGGTGCATTGGATTCAGGTTCTGGCCCACCATTTTTCGCAGCCATGGTGATGGATTTAGCTAACTTAGGAAATACCTTGGACATGGTGGCCCATCTGGATTCTTTAGCACGGCGGCGGCATTCAAAGTGTCTTCCCATGGTTGATTCGGTTGCGGTTTTCTCTAGGGTGATGCGCCTCGCGCTGCATTAAAGCAGGGCATTCGCGGGATGCAAGTGAAGCACTCGCTCAATCCTTCCTCTCAGTGTCTAAAAGCATGCGGCGCACATCTTTTTCTAAACCGAAGAGAAATAACACATCATCAGCCTCGAAGCGGCGATTCGGGTCAGGGTTACCCAGCACTTTAGTAATGGGATGGCGGACGGCAGTGAGTGCCGTGACTCCACGCGCTTTTGCCACAGTCACCAGATTCAAATCGTAGCGCGGGCGAATCTCAGCTTCTTGCAATGTTTTACCCACCAATTGTTTAGGAATAAGGATTTGCGCAATCTCATAGCCGCCGCCCAGCTCCAAGCTTGTTATCTTGTCCGGGGTGTTGAGTGAACGCGCAAGCCATGCTGCTGCCATCGCCTCTGGGACCATGAGCTCATCGATTTTTAGGAGCTTGAGCAGCCGTCCGTGCAGTGGGTTAATGATTCGGCTGATGATACGTTTCGTCCCGAGTTGTTGAAGATTAGACGCGATAGAAAGCGAGGCCTCAAAGTCCTCCCCGATGGCAAGGATCACCGCGTCACACTCGCTAACGGGGATTTCATGAAAGGCGTTGAGATCCGTGCAATCTGCTTGGATGATATATTCAATCTCTTCTTTCAGTGCATTAATATGGTGAGGATTATTATCCACGGCGACGATTGAGTGCCCTTCACGATTCAGTTGGCGCGCAAGGTGCGTGCCGAAACTGCCAAGGCCAATGATGCAAAATGTCATAGTATAGTGGTGGATCTAGGTGAGAAGAATACTTTCCTGTGGTTTGCCAGAAGTGGGATGGGAATCTCTCGGTATCAAAGTAGCCATCACTGTCAGTAGTCCGATCCTACCGACGAACATGTTCACAATCAGTAAAATTTTCGAACCGGGCGAAAGCGAAGGAGTTAGGTCAAGAGATAACCCCACGGTAGCAAAAGCGCTGATGAGCTCAAATAGAAGTGCACTTTCCCGCACCCCGCTACCTGACTCCAGTGCGATGAGAATCATTAAATTGATGATAAGCCAAACGCCAGTGAGGACCATCAGGCCTAAAGCCTGAGGCCCTAACTCTGCTGGAAGTGTCCGATTAAAAACAATCATCCCATGGCGGCTTAGGCGTAGTTGACTCCATAAATGGGCAAGGCCCACGGCGAAAACTGTAGTCCGCAGGCCGCCTGCGGTGCCGCCAGGAGAACCACCGATGAGCATCAACACCATCAAAATCTGGGCCGTGAGCAGAGTGATCTGTGACATTGGCACAGTATTATACCCAGCAGTGCGCGCAGTGATGGAATGAAAAAAAGCGGTCAACACAGACCCACCATTTTGCGGGCCATCACCTAACAGAAACTCACTTACGAAAATCGC
>JAYULG010000332.1:0-8986 GCA_043763755.1 Akkermansiaceae bacterium
TCCTCCCCAAAAGCACAACACCCACCGAGATCACCACAAAGAAAATCACCCAATCCGGGATGATCCTCATTTCAGAAACAGGAGCGAGTGGCAATGAGGTAGGCAATGTCCTCCTCCCGGTGGAGGTAAAGTCTCCTAGTGCAACCAATAGTGGCCGATATGATCTCAGTAAACATGATGCATCACTTTACCCTCGTCCTGGGAATGTTTCGGCCGCTGAGGCGCAAGTTACGAAAGCTCTTGAGAATGCACTTATTCTGTATTTTGAGGATTGCACTGAAGCCAATGAAATTGAACCAAGAACAAGTAATCATTTCGATCTTCTGGCAGGTTCGGGAAACCCGATCACACTGACTGGTCTGAAGTGGGACATAGTTGAAAAACCACCAGGCAGTCCAGACCTGAGCCCGAATCAACCAGACTGGCTGATAAGGCTTATCTCTAATAACGATCAAAACATGCGAGGTGGCCTTTATCGATTTAAACTAGATGGAGCATTGGGAATAGAACCACAGGTATGGCTTCCTTTAGCTGGTCCCGACATCACAGCTTATTGGCAATTCGAAATCACTTATTTCAAGGGAACATGGGGACCTGCCTACAGAGCAAAAATTCATGAAGAGACCAGCTATTACACGAATCCGTTTACTCGGGCAATAGTTAAAAAGGAGCTTGCCATTCACGACATGGGAGAGCTTGGTGTTACCCTCGACTGGCATGGCTATCCTCAAGGGCAATACGGGCCATGTGGAGGCCCGAATAAAGTGGGTGATGAATTTCGACTTACGATAGCAAAAGTAGTCGTGGATTTCAGAAAGCGAAATAACATGATGTACGCACTTATTGGGAGAGAGATGGACATACCCGAAGTTGTATTGATGAATGCTGCCGACCCTGCCAAGAATCCCTTTGCCACTGGTGCTCCAGACTCTGAACAGACTAGAGAGTCTTATCGTGCTGGTTTTGATCTTTTCGGCGGAGTCGCTTTGTCTGACGTCATGAAAAATCGTGGCCGGAAAATGCAGCCACCCAATAGTTGGTCTCGGAAGGAGTGGCCCTCATGGGAGATCGCGACTGAAAATTTGGTCAGGTCACAGGCGGCAAAGCTTCAAGAACTTATTCAGTAAAAGTTATGAAAAACATTATCTTGATAATTGCAACAGTGTTTCTTTGTTCGCGTGGTTTGTATGCTCAAGCGCCCGCAACGACGGCAGATGAGATTAATTCTTTATGGACACAAAACAAACATGATGAGCTTGAAGTTTTTTAAACACCAAGATGGCGCAATCCTCTTCAGACGTAGTCGCTCTATATTGCGCTAGGACTTTTTTCCTAATTGTGAAACCCAACAAGGCGAAAGCTTTAGACAGCGCTGTGAAATTGAAGCAAGCTGCGGAGGCTACTCAAAAGGCTGACTTTATCGAGTTTGCAGCTTCTCGATTGGCGGAAATACAAACTGCTCCTGCCGGGGAATTGCCTCCTCCTAGTGCAGCAGCTCTCAATATGCTTCATTCCAAGTTTTCAGACAAATTTCCAAATATTGAACTTGGCCTGAAACTCATGGATTATCTCACGCCATAGATCAGAATCTTCTGAGAGTTTTCTTCGGAATACACCTAAATATTTTCAACAAATTAGAGGTTTTCACCATAAAATGGGTTAAATAAGTGAAAGTTTCAATTATACAGGATGGTTTAACAGGATTCATTTTTTCATGCCTGTCTGCCGCCTTCTCGGTGATTGCGATCTTGACATGGATCTATATGGGACGAAACCACTCGAACTTCGATTCCGGTGGCCAAACATTTTCCGCCAATCTCGAACCCATGGTGTTCTCTCTTCTAGGAATTACGTTGGGAGGGCTTTCGTTACTCTTTACACTCAGCTCACTTTTGTTCTGCAGGAGATCTACAATCGTTGTAAGATTTTACCAAGTTTGCACGCCACTTCTTCTTACTCCAGTGGCATACTTGCTCTATAAATTCCTATCAAAATAGTTTGTCAATTGCTCCCTAACTCTTCTATATGATAGACTATTAACATAAATTATCAAAATTACGAGAGACACAACTATCAGAATCTCACCTGCCTTCGGTCTGTGCTTAGTAGAGATCACAGGGACGTTTATAGAAAGTTCCTTTCCGGCGCCAGATACACTTGGGAGACTTCACCCGAAAGCTTGATTTTTAACATCTAGGACTTGCAAGTAGTGGTAATACATAATAACCCTAGACGCGATAATGGAAGGATGTATATCGGCTACGAGCCTTACAGGTTTAATTGATTTCCAGCGGCCATGCCAAATTAGAGATCATTTACGAACACCACGCAGTTTAGAGCCGCTGTGCTGAAGCGGCCACTCGTTGCTCACTCATCCAAGTGAGGATCAGCACCCACATCGTCAGAGCGAGAGCGAAGAGTGGAATCTGCAGGGTGGAGGGCATGGAATACAAGATGGTCACGAGCGGGAGCCAGACCCCCCAAGTCGCGAACAGGAGTGGGAGGACCGTATTTCGATAGTAGTGCAGGGTGAAAAACTCTCCGAGGCCAGATCTGGGATAGCCGCGGTTTTTCCAATCATAAAGCCACGCGCACACTGGCGCGGCGAAGAGTGGATTGTAGGCAAATTGATCGACCATTACTTTTTTAATCACCACGCTAAAGCTCGCTTGATCGCCGAACCAGACTGCTTGGCAGCGATAGAAAAAATCCACTGTCACGCCCATGGTCGCCCAGTAGGGAATGGTGAAAAGCAAGTTGCGGGGATTTACGGAACGGACTCGGCCTTTTTGAAAAACGAATACCCGCATGAGCTCTGGGATTAAAGCGCCAGCGATGATGGCGGATACGGCAGAGTAACCGTAGCTCCACGCCAATTTTATTTCTGCCAGAGTATTGAGCCATTCCGCCAGCGGGGGATAAAAATAATAGCCGCAAAGGATTGCGAGCATCGATCCTTGCACGATCAGCCCAGGCAGTAGGTTCGCGCGTGCAGCCCGCAGGCCAGCGGCCCATGGGGCTTCCCGGGTTTGTGCGGGTGAAGATGATACGTCGGGAGCCACGGCGGCGGAAGATGAAAAGCTCCGCCACTTGCCGCAAGTGAATAGACGAAGAATTAAAATCACACCGTCCCAATTCATCTTTTGAAGCGAAAAAATGGCTTTACAAGCTCATGAGGTTGGCTAGTTTCCGCGCCCCGAGGGTATGTGCCAGCGGCAAATTTTTACACCATCTCACGCCATGAAAGTTCTTTCCTCACTCGCCTCCGCCAAACGCCGTCACGCAGATTGCCAAGTCGTGAAACGCAAAGGAACGGTTTACGTGATCTGTAAATCGAATCCGAAGTTCAAGGCCCGCCAGGGAGCGACGGCTGGCACACGCCTTTCCAAAAAGGGTCTGTAATTTCCGCGCTACCGGGAAATATTTTGCTTATATTGATTTCGGAACGAGCGGCCTGCGGGTCGCTTTTCCTATGAGCGGCCTGCTACTTTTTCCAACACACGCCCAGCCGCGATCAGCCCGAAGCTAGCAATAATGTGAGTGGCAGAGCCGAAACCAGAGGCGCAATTGAGCCGTAGGGAAATTTCCTCTGGGGCGGATTTTGAGACAGTGCCATCGCAATGCGAATAGTAGGGCGGTTCATCTGAGTAAACGGCATCGATGCCGAAAAGGACTGGGTCCTGATTGCGCGGAGTTTTGGGAAATCCATAGTCGTTACGCAAGCCACGGCGGAGTTGTAGCAACAGCGGATCCATACCGCTGTAGGCAAGATCCGTCACCCGGATACGTGTGGGATCTCGCCGCCCGCCCGCGCCGCCGCAGGTGACGGCGTAAATATCCCGGCGGTGGCACTCAGCGATGAGCAGGGACTTGTGGCGCGCGTAATCAATGGCATCAATCACTGCATCAAAGCCAGCATCGAGTATCTCCGTGGCGGATTTTTCATTGAAAAACCTCGGCACAATCACCACCTCACAGCCCGGATGAATCGCATACGCCCGCTCTGCCATCGCTTCAGTCTTCTGGCGGCCGATCTGGCCATCCATCGCGTGGAGTTGGCGATTTACATTCGTGACGCAAATTTCATCTAGGTCCACCAGAGTCAAGTGGCCGATGCCTGAGCGGGCTAGCGCTTCCACGGCCCACGAACCCACACCTCCTACGCCAATGACTGCTACTCGGGCTGTGAGAAAACGATCCAGCGCCGCTTGCCCGTAAAGCCGGGCGATACCGCTAAATCGGTGATTGAGTGACTCTATGTCCAACACGCCGGGAAGATGCGTTTGGCGAGTAGCGCGAGTCACGAACAGATTGCAGCATCACCAAGATTTCCGCCTTGGCCAGCCGCCCACCCCAGTCCAACTTTGCTGCCAAGATGAACCGCCGCAATTTCATGGCCCTCTCACTTGCCGCCACCACTTCCACCGCCCGCGCCGCCTCGCCGAAGCCCATTGCAGGCGGGGAAATTTCCTTTGGCCTCATCACGGATATCCAGTATGCGGATGCCCCTCCTGTAGGTGAGCGCCACTTCCGCGAGTCCATCCCCAAGCTGCAAGCGGCAGTGGAAATTTTAGCCCCTAGGGAATTGCCATTTACTCTCCACCTGGGGGATTTCATCGATGATCAATTCAGCTCGATTGATGCGCTTTTGCCTTTGTTAGGGCCCCTTGGCCACCGCATTTATCATCTCTTAGGCAACCATGATTTCTCCGTCACCCCCGCAGAAAAACTGCAAGTGCGGGGTAAACTTGGCATGCCGGCAGATTACTACTCATTCGAGCACGCTGGCTTGCGCTTTGTGATGATGGATACAAATGACCTCTCCACCTACAAGCACCCCAAGGATAGCCCGCAGGACCTTGAATCAGCCGCTCTACTCAGCAAGCTCACAGCGGAGGGGCTAAACTCTGCCAAGCCGTGGAATGGCGGTGTCTCCAAAGCACAAATCGCTTGGATAGAAAGCGAATGCGCGGCAGCCGCCACTGTCAAGCAACGCGTGATTCTCTGCGGCCACCACCCCATTTTACCTGCGGAAGGTTATCAAATATGGAATAGCGAAGAAGTGTTAGATACCATCGATAAACACTCGTCCATCATCGCTTATTTTTGCGGTCACAATCACCCCGGCTCTGAGGTGATCCGGAATGGAGTTCCCTACATTACCTTTAAGTCGATGCTACATGAGCCTGAAATCACCGCCTATTCCGTCATCCACATTTCCGAGCATTCGCTGCGGATTGAGGGCTATGGACGCGAGAAATCGCGGATCTTGCCGATTCGCTCGCCTGAGAAAGCAGCCCGGAAAAACTAATACCACATTTTATGGACCTCATCTTGCAGAATGTAAAACTCCTCAGAAGACCTGATCTTTATCAGATCGGGGTGGAGCAAGGGCGCATCGTGGCCATCGATTTAGATATCCCTGCAAACGCTGCCGCCCACACGCTCGATATTGCAGGAAACTGCGTGATTCCCTATTTCATCGATAGCCATTTCCACCTCGATAGCGTGCTATCTCGCGGCATGCCGCGTTTCAATCAAAGCGGCACCCTGTTTGAAGGCATCGAAATCTGGGGCGATCTCAAAGCACAAATTTCCCGCCAAGACATCGTCGCTCGCGCCACCCGCTACTGCCACTGGGCCATCGCCCAAGGCATCGGGGCGATCCGCAGCCACGTGGATGTTTCTGAGAAGACTCTCACCACCGTGGAGGCATTGTTAGAAGTGCGGGATGCGATGAAGGAATTTCTCACCATCCAGCTCGTTGCCTTTCCGCAAGATGGCTACCTCCGCGTAGCGGGGCAGGACAAGCTCCTCACCCGCGCCCTAGACATGGGCGTGGACATCGTGGGCGGCATTCCGCATGGCGAGCGCAGCATGGCAGATGGTGCCGAGTCCATCCGCCTGCTATGTGAAATTGCTGCCGCCCGTGGCCTGCGGGTAGATATGCATTGTGATGAATCTGACGATCCTCACTCACGCCATATTGAGACGCTTGTCTATCACACTCAGAGGCTGGGGCTTCACGGACAGGTAAGTGGATCTCACCTTACTTCCATGCACTCAATGGATAACTATTATGTGAGTAAACTTCTAACCTTGATGCAAGAAGCGAAAGTTCACGCCATCCCGAATCCATTGATCAATGTGACGCTACAAGGCCGCCATGATAGCTACCCAAAGCGCCGTGGCATTAGCCGCATTCCGGAGATGTTAGAAAAAGGCATTAACGTAAGCCTTGGTCACGATTGTGTGATGGATCCATGGTATGCCATGGGCCGCGCAGATATGTTAGAGGTAGCTTCCATGGCATGGCACCTCTGCCAGATGACGCGCCCTAGCCAGAGTGAAGATGTCATTGAAATGATTACTTCTCGCAGCGCAGAAACTCTCGGTATTGATGACTATGATATCAAAGTAGGAAACCCCGCAAATTTCGTGGTTCTCCAAGCCAAAAGCAGCCATGATTTACTGCGCCTAAAGCCTAGCCGCCTCAATGTCATCCGCAATGGTAAAATCATCGCTGAATCCACACCCCAGCAATCGAAGGTCATGCTCTGCGGGCAAGAAACTGAGATTGATTTTACTTAATCAAGCGCCTTGCGGATCGCTCGGAGCATGGCCACGGCCTGCGGGCCATCGCCATGCACGCAAAGCGTAAGGATCACCCCGCTATCAATGAGTGCAAGGGCTTGTGTGACTGCCTCAGATAGGTCTGAAATCACAGCACCAGCCTCTGTGCGGGGGACGAGCGTGCCATCATGGCGGTAGCGCCTATCAGCAAATCCTTCCGCCATCACTTGCATGCCGGCAGCGTGCGCGGCATCTGCGAGTGCGCTGCGGGGAAGTGCATAGATGATTGAGCTAGGTGAAATTTTACATACCCCTTCGATGACGGCTGCGGCAAGTGATGGTTCCCGATTCGCTTGGTTGTAAAGTGCGCCGTGAGGTTTTACGTGGTGAAGAATTCCCGAGGTAAGATGCGCCAGTTTTCCCACTTGCCGTGCTACTAGATTTACCACTGCTTCGTGATCTAGAAATAACTCACGCCTACCAAAGTTTTCTCTATCTTCGTAGCTTGGGTGTGCGCCGATTGCCACCCCGGCTGCCAATGCGAGTTCCACCGTGTATCGCATGATTTCATCGCTCCCAGCATGACCACCGCAGGCGATGTTACAGGAAGTGACAAGCTGGAGCAATGCCTCATCTTGTTCTCCCCCTTCGCCTATATCTGCATTTAAATCGATCATGAAGTTATACCTTTAACATGATGCCTGCGGCGAGACGCTTCATGTGTATTTCCGCTTTTTGTTTCAACTGCTGCGCTTCTTGCCATGAGACCTCACGGAAAGTTACTTTTGTGCCCGGCCACGCGCGGGCGAGAAGTGGTAAATCTGCTGAGATCACATGACCTATTTGTGGATAACCACCTAAGGTCTGGCGCTCAGCTAAAAGTATAATTGGCTGGCCATCCGGTGGCACTTGGATGTTGCCGCAGGCCACGGGCTGGGAAATCATTTCGCGCACTGTTTCTAGATCCAATGGTGGCCCACTGAGGCGTGTGCCCATCCGGTCTGAGTAGGGTGTGATTTGAAAAATTTGTGAGCGAAAATGTGCATGCGCCTTTGCGGAGAACCATTCCTGCTGCGCACCTGCTAGAAAGCGAAGTTCGATGTGATTGAGCCGCCCAGCTCGGCCAGTGTGCCATGCGCCTGGTGCGGGAAATGGCCCGGACGTTTTTCCGCAATGTAGCCAATCTCCTGCTCTGAGCGCCCGGCCACAATGGCCGCCGAAGCCTGCGCGCACATCAGTGGCAGCGCTGCCCAATATTTCTGGCACTGCGATGCCGCCAGCTATGGCAAAGTAGCCGCGCACGCCGCTTGTGAGTTTTGAGAGGTTGAGCACCTCGCCTGCGGAAACTGCCCGAGATCTTCCGGTGCCATCTACCCAGGCGACTTCTGCTTCGGAGTGAAATTTTAGGATCGGGCCACTCAGGCAAATTTCGAGAGCAGCGGTTCCCGGGGCGTTTCCTACTAGCAGATTGGCAATTTTCAATGACTGGCGATCCACCGCTCCGCCGGGCGAAACTCCAGACGCCTCGTGGCCGGGGCGGCCTAGGTCTTGCACCGTGGTCAGGGCACCCGCTTGGAGCACCTCGATGCAAGCATCCGCATCGCTATGCTTTTCCAATGGATTTTCCTGCCGCGTAGTCAGAGAAGCCACGGGGATAAATTTCACCCTATCGCCCGGCCTTAGCAGCGCAGGTGGTGAATCCTCTACCCGGAAAAGCGGGTGATTGGTTTTACCAATCACATGCCATCCGCCCGGCGAGGTGACGGGGTAGATTCCTGTTTGCACCCCCGCAATCGCTACGGCTCCGCCGGCCACTGCCAACCGTGGCGTCTTCCGGCGGGGCACATGCAAGCGTGGTGGCAATCCCAGCAAATACGGGAAGCCCGGGGAAAATCCAACTGCCGCTACGACGTAGGATGCACCACTGTGGAGGTTTATCACCTCCGCAGGAGTGAGGGCCAGCGACGCAGCAACATCGGCCAAATCCTCGCCATCATAGCAAACTGGGATTTCAAAATAACGGCCCTCTACCGAACAAGTGATCCGTTGCGCACGGAAGGCAGATTCCATCCACTCTTTGATTTCTTGCCCATTTTCACCATCATAATGCACGGCCAGCGAGGCAAACGACGTTACGATATCGCATACGCCCAGTGGCCGTTGATTTTCTAACAACTTCGCTAAGCCCAAAACCTCACCTAGCGGAGCTTCCCTAGGAATTTCCACCCACCATGCGGAATCTCCGAGTGCTTTCACGATCATGTCGATAGGTTTGCCGTTCCACACCCACGCCACAAGATCTATGCGATGCATCCCCCAAAATCCAATTTGGCAGATTCTCCATGGGCGGAAATCCAGATTTCAGGTGGCGTGATGAAGTGTCCAATTTTGCGGAAGGTGATCTGGGTGGAGC